>NZ_JAWPOJ010000228.1:0-1313 GCF_033344235.1 Vibrio sp. Vb1554
ATGGAGAAGTGATTATGTTGGAGCTGATCTTTATTTTAGTATTTGCCGCGACCTTATTAGTAACAGGCATCACGATGATGACAGTGTTCGCAGCAACAGGTATTGCGTTGGTTGTGATGTTTTTACTTGGCATGATCGGCGCGGTACTCAAACTATTACCATGGCTGATAGTCATCGCATTGGGTATTTGGTTCTTTAAAAACTTCGTTGCCCAACCGCGTTATAAATAGTTGGGTATAGACGATTTAGTTGATAGCGAGGCGTGAGAGTATGGTATATTTCCCCTCACGCCCTCATTGTTGAATATCAGCTATCTCGGAGTACACATTCCATGACAAATAAAGCGACCATCGCTTTAACAGCATTATCATTAGCCGCATCTCTTCCTACATTCGCAGAATCTTCTTTTTCCGCAAAAGTGGGAGCAGAAGTATGGGGTGCAGATACAAAAGTTAATGAAGTAAGAAGAGATAGCAGTACAACGGGTACTTTTTACGCTGCCATTGAGCACGATGTGAAATACGTACCGAATGCACGTCTACGTTACTCAAGTGTTGATGCCGATTACATGGGCTTTGATAAACTCGATTTAACCATGTACTACCAAGTGCTAGACCATGATCTATTGCATTTTGATGCGGGTGTTACATTCAGCAATCTAAGCGATACGAAATACATTGATGCTGGTACAAATAAGCGTACTGAAGAGTTTGATGAGCTTATCTGGGCTTGGTACGGCTACGCAGAGATCCAAGTGCCTAATACGAACTTTGATGTGATTGGTGAGATAAACTTTGGTGACAACAAAGGCATCAAGAGCACGGACTTAATGGCTGGCATTCAATACCATGTGCCACTACAAGACGCTCAGTTGGCTTTCCGTGGTGGATACCGCGTGATCGATTTAGAGTCGGAAGTGTTTCTCTCAAGCTTAGGTAAAGAGTTTATCTTCGCAAATGGCTTCTTTGTTAGCGCGGAATACTCATTTTAATTCGATTCCTTTCTTCAGTTTTAAAAACGCCACGATATAAGTGGCGTTTTTTTATACCACTTCATTATATCTATTCGAATTTCTCTCCCTATTTTGTTCAGGTAGACCATGCTTATTTAGGAGCAATGGGAAAGTTAGAGCAGGGATAGCGATGACAATAAATGAACTAAGACATCTATTTCGTGAAAACCAGCTTGTTGAAGCCATTATTGAACCAGCAATCCAAGAAGGTGGATGGGTTGTTGAGTTTAGGCATGCGCGAGGTGGTTTCGTGTTTCTGACCGACAGTCACGGTGAAGAATGTTTGTATGAAGATTTAGAT
>NZ_JAWPOJ010000229.1:0-1303 GCF_033344235.1 Vibrio sp. Vb1554
CTTGTTTAACCAACCTAATCCTTGGTCGTGAATGTCGGCACCTTCTGGCTCTGGGCCTAAATTGGCTGCATCACCGTTACCATGCGCTTTACCTACGGTGTGGCCACCAGCGGTTAGGGCAACGGTTTCTTCATCATTCATTGCCATTCGAGCGAACGTAACTCGTACGTCGTGCGCGGTTTTGAGTGGATCCGGCTGTCCATCGACGCCTTCTGGGTTGACATAAATTAAGCCCATCATCACAGCGGCGAGTGGATTCTCTAAATCCCGTTCACCTGAATAGCGGCTGTTAGGGTTGTTGGTAGGTGCCAGCCATTCTTTTTCTGAGCCCCAATAAATGTCCTTTTCTGGGTGCCAGATGTCTTCGCGCCCGAATCCGAAGCCGAACGTTTTCAACCCCATGGATTCATAAGCCATCGTACCGGCATACGCAATGAGATCGGCCCAGCTCAGTTGGTTGCCATATTTTTTCTTAATCGGCCAAAGGATACGTCTTGCTTTGTCGAGATTAGCGTTATCTGGCCATGAATTTAGCGGGGCAAAACGTAAATTTCCGGTGCCCGCACCACCGCGACCATCTGCGATTCGATAAGTCCCTGCCGCATGCCATGACATACGAATCATCAAGCCGCCATAATGTCCCCAGTCAGCAGGCCACCATTCTTGGCTATCGGTCATTAGTGCGATGAGGTCTTGTTTGAGTGCAGCGAAATCGAGTTTTTTGACTTCTTCTTGGTAATCAAAATCACTCGGCATTGGATTCGTTTTAGCGTCGTGTTGATGCAAAATGTCGAGGTTGAGCGACTTCGGCCACCAGTTCTTTTCTGTTCTGTCATTGGTGGTCATGGAGCCATGCATTACGGGGCATTTGCCTGCGGAATGCGCATTTTGTTGTGTCATGTTAATTCTCCCATTCTTGCGTTTTGCGAGTGCTAGTCGTTACAACTGGTGAACAAACACGGGCATCCGTTATTAATTACTGATGTTTTTAATACAGAGCATTATCCTTAGGTCGTTTCGCTCGGCGTTATTTCTGCAGCGATCGTAACATCCATGCTGTTTTTTCATGGATGCGCATTCTGTTAGATACCAACGCCACGCTAGATTCGTCATCCGCTTGTTGGGCTAGCTTTAACACTTTACGTGCGGTTTTTACGACTTGTTCGTGATTGTGCGTGAGTATGTCGACCATTTCCGTCGCGCTCGGAACGCCTTCAACCTCTTCAATCACACTGAGTTTGGCGAACTCTTTAAACGTGCCGGGTGCGGGAACGTCCAGTGTGCGTATGCGCTCGGCAATCTC
>NZ_JAWPOJ010000230.1:0-1297 GCF_033344235.1 Vibrio sp. Vb1554
GCCTTGGTGCGATTCGTTGGCACCTATCTATACCTACTTTCGCCATCAACCGCTAAGCAATTCAAGTACAGCTTTCAATCTAAAGAGCCGACTTTATCTCGGCTCTTCGCATTTTAATTAACACGATTCGCTTATCCCTCAGCAATTCGTTAAATTATCCGTCTCATTCCTAATTTTCATTAATTGCTATGTTATTAGAAGGCATTGAAACGTTACTTGTACTAAGTAAAGAAAAAACCATGAGCCGCACTGGTAGTCAGCTGTACATCAGCCAATCTGCGGTGAGTAAACGTATCGCCAATTTAGAAAAAAAGTTAGGAAAGAAACTGATCGAGCCAAACGGCAGACACATTAAACTAACCTCGGATGCTCTGGCCCTTATCAATACGATAGAGCCCACATTCAATGAGTTACGAGGACAGATTTACGATCAGCAAGAGCTCGAAGATACGTCATTAATAAAAATGGATTGCTCAGAAACTCTCGTCGCAGGTTATCTGAGTATGATTATGGAAGAGCAACTGGCACGCGATCCTTATCTCAGAATCTCTACCAATCACACTCCGAGAATCGTTGAAAACGTAAAATCGGGGCGAGCGACCCTAGGATTCTGCGCTGGTTACTTACCTTCTCATCACGGTTTGATGAGCGTTCATCTCGCCGATGAGCCTTTCTCTATAATAAGTAAGCACCCGCTAACTCAATTACCAAAAGCGATTTTAACTAACGATTTGAATAACCCAGCCAATACATATCAGCAAGCCATTTTGTCCAAGTACGAGATCCAACCTTTGATGGAGATGGACTCTTACACGGCAGCAGCACAATTAGCTTTAAAAGGAATGGCGCCAGCACTGATACCTAAATCCATCATCAAAACACTCAACATCGCATCAAATTTCTGTTTTGAATTCGAAGAACTAGAGCCTCTAATTCGCCCAATACACATCTGTCTTCGCCACAACACATACCGCAATCAGCGAATTAAAACAGTGTTAGAAGCCATTGCTGATGTTGTTGCCAAAGAAGTTTTGTTGCCATCAGCATAGACATGGTAATCACTAGAGGTCGAATCCACTTTTGACCTTTGGTAACCACCACTTTTGCGCCAAGTTGAGCGCCAATAAAGCCACCGACCGCCATCGTCAAACCAATTTCCCATACAGGTAACCCTGCTAGAACGAAAAACAACAATGCAGCGATGTTTGAAGTGAAATTCAAAATCTTAGTTCGTGCTGTTGCATCCACGAGGGAAAAGTGGCCAAGAGCAACAAAGCACACGGTAAAAATCGAGCCC
>NZ_JAWPOJ010000231.1:0-1295 GCF_033344235.1 Vibrio sp. Vb1554
GTTGCCCGAGCTAAAGACAAGTGCCAATTGGATGGGTACTTGCTGGTAAATATCGGACGGTCATCGGTATGCCCGGTAATTATGATCTTCCCTTGTGTCGCTTCTAAGGTACGTGCAACTTTAGAAATAACTGGCTGTATGTAAGCCACAACGCTCGCACTACCAGATTCAAATAGGTCTTGAGCTTTAAGAGAAATACGAACTCTATCTTGCAACGCTTCCACAGTGACAAGATCCTTGCCAATCTCCGTTGCCAAATAGATAGATATTCTTTCGGCAATAGGTGCTGACTTTGACTCAACCATAGGATTACTAACTGCTGGGGTTGGTTGAATCAGGTTTACCAATTGAGCAAAAGTTTGGTTGGAAGCTTTGTTCAACTCGTAACTGAAGTACATAAAAATACAAACAAGCAGTGCGGAAGTTACCGAACAAACCACCCACAGAGGAGCACGTTCCGAAACCTGAGCACCTGCCAATATATGTTGTTCTACTTTGTTACTAAGCTCTTGCTGTACTCCGCGACCATGTGACTTAAGCACTGATACAACTTGTTTTCTCAATCTACGGTGAGCTTCAAGCCCATTTTTTTCTAAACGATACTGGCCTATAAAACCCAAAGATAAGCATACGTACATTAGCTCTAGTAAATCTAAGTGGGATTCCGGATGAGCCAGACAGCTGTCTAGATGCTTAAAAAAAGCCTCTCCACCTTGGCTGCTCGCGTAAAAAGAACTCAACAGAGAATCATGTGTCCAAAACGATTGACTCCCCCAATTGGTATTCAATACTGCTTCGTCTAAAGAACAACACAGACAATAACGTGCGGTATCAATGGTTTCCAAGTCAACATCATGTTGACGTAGACGATTCTCATAATCCCTAAGCTTTTGCGCGAGCGTTTCTTTAAGAAATAAAGGATCGGAATGAGTAGCTGTTGCTCTGATTTGTCCAATAATCGAAAGTAGACCATTAGCTTCTGCCAATAATGGATTATCTCCATAAGCAACAACTGAATCGTTGTTAACCAACTCAGGGCTTTTGGATATCACAACAGTACTGTCTGCTGATCTTTGAGGCTGAGCTTTAGATACAGCCGCTCTTCCGCCAGGAGTAGGTTTTACTATCGTCTGTTCCATACTTACCACTTTTATTGATTAATGCTCCAAAGCTCTATGTCCGGATTTGGGAAATGACCAGATAAATGCAGTGCAATACCACCGCTGTCTTTAAGTCGCATCCAGAATGGCCCCTTCTTAACGACCTCAAAATAAACATACCCGGTTTGATATGGA
>NZ_JAWPOJ010000232.1:0-1294 GCF_033344235.1 Vibrio sp. Vb1554
TTTCGCAAACTGGTTTTGTAAGGTGGCTAGCTTCATGAGGCTTTCCTCGTAGCGCTAAGCGGGGTGGTAATTTGGGAGAGAAGGAGCGAGGCCTTTTCCGCTTCTGCCAATAACACTTCCGGTGCTGGGATATCTAAGTCCCATTCAATTAAGGTATGGCGCGGACCATACTGTTCAATCCAATGTTGATATAACTTCCAGACTTCCGTGCTGACGGGACGGCTGTGAGTATCAATCCAAATTTCGCCTTTATCGAGTTGCTTGATGGTGAAACCCGCCAAATGAATTTCATCCACTTTGTCTGCCGGAATGGCGGACAGATAGGTATTGCAATCAAAGCCGTGATTGAAGGCTGATACGTGTACGTTATTCAGATCGAGCAGTAACCGGCAACTTGTGCGCTGCTGAACTTCAGCGAGAAACTCCCACTCGCTGATCGTCGAGTGTTTAAACTTCACATAGCTCGATGGGTTCTCGATTAAGATTTCGCGTTGCAGATAATCCTGAACTTCAAGCACATTGCGAGTAAAAACGTTCAGTGCTTCTTCGGTGTATGGTAGGGGAAGCAAGTCGTTAAAATAGTGCCCACCATTTTCACTCCAGCTCAAATGGTCAGAGACAAACATCGGGTCAATGGCATCAATCAATGCTTTCAGTTGAGCTAGGTGTACTTGGCTAACGCGTTCAACAGAGCCTAACGACAAACCAATTCCGTGGCAGCTGATCTGGTATTGCTCTCGCAAAGTGTGTAGATATTTTCGTTCGGCTGCATTGGGTTGAAAGTAGTTCTCGCTGTGAATTTCTAACCAAGACAGTTCTGGACGTTGTTGCTGAAAAAAGTCCAAATGAGGAGTCCGTAAACCAACGCCAACAAGAGGGTGAAAATCGTAGTGTTTCACGTGAAACTCCTTTTCGAACTGGATGAGAAGAGGTTGTGGGGTGTGAGTTGAGCCATCACACGCCCACAACAATTAACGGAGAAATTAAGATGCGCTGGTGCTGCCGCCAGCCAATTTGTCGCAAAGACCTTTTGGAACCACCACAAATGCGTCTTTCTGGTGGTCTTGTTTTGACGTGCCGGCGCAAGAGCTGTTCTTCGTCGCACAGTCATTTTTTCCCGCTTTTGCCACGCCGTAGCACTTTTCTTTTTCTGCCGCGACAGCAGGTGTTGCTGTTAGTAGAGTGCCACCAAGGGCTAGTAGACCAGTAACCGCAGCAGTAACAGCAAGATTCGATTTTTTCATAATAATTTCCTCTGAATGATTTCCTTTACGTTGAGATGGGCAAGCAGACG
>NZ_JAWPOJ010000233.1:0-1290 GCF_033344235.1 Vibrio sp. Vb1554
AACTTTGTCACCGTAGTTATCAGTTAGATATTTATCGTGAGTGGTCGCGCGTTGAACTGCGATTTTTTGGCCATCTAGATTAGCAAAGTCTAGGTTTGCACCTTTCTTAGCGATGAACTTATTTGGGATCAGTGCGTATTTGCCCGTGAAATCCACTTTCTTCTTACGTTCTTCGGTAATCGACATTGCCGCGATGATCGCATCGTATTTACGAGCCAATAGAGAAGGAATAATGCCATCCCAATCTTGTGCAACGATCTGACACTTCACTTGCATTTCTTCACACAGCGCATTGGCCATATCAACATCAAAGCCTTTTAGAGAACCATCGGTTTCTGTCCAGCTAAATGGAGGGTATGCGCCTTCAATGCCAAAGCGAACTGTTTTCCATTCTTTCGCTTGAGCAACACCAGACACTGCCGTTGCAGCAAGAGTTGCTGCCAATAACCACTTTTTCATTTCCATACTCCTGTGATTGCTATTTTATTTGGTTTTGTTCGTTGTGCTTACTTAGGAGGCAAAACTCTGCCGCCTAATGAATATTAGTAGATAGATGAGATAAACTGCTGTAATCGTTGCGAATCCGGGTTAGTAAATAGCTTAGCTGGATTTCCCTGTTCTTCCACTAAGCCTTGATGCAAGAACATCACATGATTTGAGACGTCACGAGCAAACGCCATTTCGTGCGTCACCACCAACATGGTTCGCCCTTCATCTGCCAAATCTCTCATTACCCCTAGCACTTCCCCAACAAGCTCAGGGTCAAGCGCAGAGGTAGGCTCGTCAAACAGCATAACTTCTGGATCTACGGCAAGGGCACGAGCAATCGCAGCACGCTGTTGCTGACCACCAGATAAATGACCTGGGTAATAATCTTTACGCTCGTAAAGGCCGACTTTTTTCAGTAACAACTCTGCATTTTCAATTGCTTGAGCTTTCGGCACTCCAAGAACGTAGACAGGTGCTTCGATAACGTTTTCAAGAACGGTAAGATGAGACCAAAGGTTAAACCCCTGAAAAACCATAGCTAAACGCGAACGAATACGCTGAACTTGTTTTTCGTTGGCAGGTACAGATTCACCCGCGCGGTTGTTTTTCATTTGAATGAGCTCGCCGTTTACCCAAATTTCACCAGCGGTCGGTGTTTCTAGTAAGTTAATACATCTAAGAAAAGTACTCTTGCCAGAACCGGAAGAGCCAATGATGGAGATAACATCTCCTTTGTGCGCGGCAAGTGAAATGCCTTTCAGGACTTCATTCTGTCCAAATGTTTTGTGCAGGTCTTTTATA
>NZ_JAWPOJ010000234.1:0-1289 GCF_033344235.1 Vibrio sp. Vb1554
GTTTGTCGACCAAATCCAGCAACACTTGCATGATTGCATTCAAAAGAGGCCGAGCTTTATTCCGGCTTTGGTGCGCGATGCGATTGACACTCAGCCGCCACTTGGCATTTTCAACAATTTGGTGTTGGAAAAAGGTGGGGAAAACAGCAACACGTTAAACATCAAAAAGTACGCCTTGAATCTGATCATCGATCTGGCGCGTATTTTCAGTCTTGCCGCTGGCGGCTCGTTAACTGGCACAGAAGAGCGTTTTCGCTACGCAGCCCAGCACGGCACATTGTCGAAAGACAGTGTTGAAAACATCATTGGCGCGTATCGCTTTATTACTCAGGTACGTTTCCGTCATCAACTCAATGCGATTCTGGCGGGCACCACTCCAGACAACCACATCGCACCCGATGATTTCAGTAGCTTTGAGCGCAAGCACTTAAAAGATGCATTTAAGATCATCAGTGAGCTGCAAGATGTCGCGAAACTGAAGTTTGTGAAAGGGGCGTAACCATGATTAAACGTTGGTTTAAGCGGTGGGAAACGCCGCTCTCTCCTGAGCAAAAACGCCAAGCCATTCACGTTATTGACGATTGGCCAATGGTGCTGAAAGACTATCTTCAACGGCCTTTGATGGATGACTCAACGACCTTGAAGGATTTGAGTTTTGTTGCGTTGGACTTTGAAACCACAGGCGTGGACGCGCAAGGTGATAAAATCTTATCGATTGGCGTGGTTGACCTAACGCTGGACGGCATTGATATCGCCAGCTCCAAAGAGTGGTACATTTGTCATGGACAATTCATCAAACCAGAAACAGCGCAAATTAATGGCTTAACTCCGCAAGATCTCGCCAAAGGACTGCCATTGGATGAAGGCATGAATCGGTTGTTGGAACGCATCACAGGAAAAGTGGTGCTCGCCCACGGATGCTGCATTGAAAAAGCCTTCATTCACGCTTATTTTTCCTCTCGCTACCAAGTAGAGGATTTCCCCGCGTATTTTATCGACACTCTGCAAATCGAAAAGCAGTTTAGCTATGCAGGGAAAAGCGGCGCGCACAGCAGTTATCAGTTGGACGATTTGCGCCGCTACTATCACCTGCCGGGGTACTTATCGCACTCAGCCGCCAGTGATGCCTTGGCGTGCGCGGAGTTGTTCTTGGTGCAAAGTAAAAAACTGACCGCGCTTCCGGATGTCACGTTGCGTCAGTTGATGCGCTGATCACGCCAACTCTTGCGCCAAAAAGTCGATCAATAACCGCACTTTTGGCGACAAATTGCGACTTTGCGGATACAGCG
>NZ_JAWPOJ010000235.1:0-1289 GCF_033344235.1 Vibrio sp. Vb1554
TTTGCATACTTAAGGTAAACCACTCGGTTGTTACCTTTCGTTGCCATTTCTACGTCAAGTTGACGAATCAAACGTTTCAGGCGTGCACGTACTTTCGGATCGCCAGAAATCAGGATCGAGTTCGTACGCTCATCCGCGACGATTTTTGGCTCAAGAAACTCAGGCGTACTCTTTTGGTTGGTCGTTTTGTTCAGGGCCTCTACGATACGAACCATTTCAGCAGCCGAGGCATTGCGAAGCTCTACTAGCTCGATCTCTTTGTCACCAGCTTGGTCAACGCGTTTGATGATTTCTGCTAGACGGTTTACTACCGCTGCACGACCGGTGATCAGGATGATGTTGGCTGGATCGTAATGAACCACGTTACCCGCCCCAGCGTTATCAATCAGCTGGCGCAATAGCGGTGACAATTCACGAACAGAGACATTTCGCACAGCAACCACACGAGTGATGACGCTATCGCCTTTTGCGCTGCCATCACCCATAACAGGGATTGCAGAGGTCTTAGAGTCTTTTGCTTTGAGGACTTTGAGTACGCCGTTGTCCATTTCTACGACTGCATAGCCGTACACTTCCAACACGTTAAGGAAGAAGCTGTAATATTGCTCTTCGTTTAACACGTCGTAGCTGCGAACGTCGATTTTACCGCGCACCGAAGGGTCAACGATGATGGTCTTTTCTAAGTTACGACCAACAATGTTGATGAATTCTTGAATGTCAGTGCCTTTGAAACTCGCACTAAATTCATTTGCCATCGCGCCTGGAACGCAGAGTAGACTCCCTGCCAGTAACCAAGCACTTTTGCTAAACCAATGTTTCACGTATGTCTCCCTGAACTTACGCTGGTTGCCTAAGTATTACAATTGGATATAGATGTCGTACTGCTGACCATCTCGCTCAACAGTCAAATTCAGTTCTTGCGGATCGCTCATCACTTGCATCAGTTGTACTGAAGAAGACGGGTCACTTAAATCGATCCCATTAAGTTGCACCGCAATATCACCAGGTTCTAGACCCACATCATTAAATAACGCCGCATCACGACCCGGAGAAACTCGGTAGCCAATAATGGCGTCGTCTTTTTTCACTGGAGAAATGGTGATGTATTTAAAGACACTCTGTGGATCTTTCGCAATCTCCTCTCGGATTTGCTCTAGTTTGTCACTCACGTCTGACGCAGGTTCTTTCTGTGCAGCTTGCACTCGAGTAGCCTGCGGCGATTCTGACAATTTTTTATACTCAACGCCTTCCAGCATTAGAGTTTCATCTCGGCCTTCGTTATCGATGAT
>NZ_JAWPOJ010000236.1:0-1288 GCF_033344235.1 Vibrio sp. Vb1554
CGGCAGCTCATCCAAAAAACGACTTTGAGTCGGCTTGATCAACTCACCAAACTGGCGACGCTCTTTACACATGGTAAACGTCAGCTCTCGCTGTGCGCGGGTGATACCTACGTACATCAAGCGTCGCTCTTCTTCGACGTTATCTTCATCAATACTGGTTTGATGCGGCAATATGCCCTCTTCCGAACCAATCAAATAAACGTAAGGAAACTCTAGACCTTTTGATGCGTGTAATGTCATCAATTGAACGGCATCGCTGTCTTCGTCTTCTTCGCCGCGTTCCATCATGTCACGCAAGGTCAAACGTTGAACCACTTCTTTCAGCGTTTTCTCTTCTTGGTCGTAATTGTCACCTTCTAAGTCAGCCACAATCCAAGAGTAGAGATCCGAAACGTTCTTCATGCGCATTTCAGCGGCTTTCGGGCTGGCTGAGGTTTCGTACAGCCAATCTTCGTAATGAATGTCACGAACCAAGGAACGAACAGCTTCTACTGTGTTACCTCGCTCAGCTTGATCGGCAATCGCCACCAACCATTGTGTAAAGCGACGCAGATTTTCGAGACCACGCCCCGATAGGTGTTGTTCTAATCCCATTTCAAAGCTTGCTTCAAATAGGCTTTTGCCGCGCATATTGGCGTAACTGCCCAATTTTTCTAACGTTACCGGGCCAATTTCGCGTCGCGGCGTGTTCACAATGCGCAGAAATGCGTTGTCATCGTCCGGGTTCACCAACACTCGAAGATACGCCATGATGTCTTTGATTTCGGCACGCGCGAAAAACGATGTACCGCCAGACAGTTTGTACGGTACGCGGTTTTGCATCAGTGATTTTTCAATCAAGCGCGATTGATGGTTACCGCGATACAAAATCGCATAATCTCGATATTCCGTGCGATTTAAGAACTTGTGCGCAATCAACTCACCCGTGACCCGTTCTGCTTCGTGCTCTTCGTTCTTGGCTAGCAACACTTTCAGTTTTTCGCCGTCAGGAATCTCTGAGAACAGTGATTTTTCATACACGTGCGGGTTGTTGGCAATCAAAATGTTTGCAGCACGAAGAATTCGACTGGTCGAGCGATAGTTCTGCTCCAGCTTGATCAGACGCAGATTCGGGTAATCTTGCCCGAGCAGCACCAAGTTTTGCGGTTTGGCACCACGCCACGAATAAATCGATTGGTCATCATCACCCACGACGGTCAAGCGACCTCGCTCACCCACAATCAATTTGACCAGTTCATACTGACTGGTGTTGGTATCTTGGTATTCATCAACCAATAGATAGCGGATG
>NZ_JAWPOJ010000237.1:0-1286 GCF_033344235.1 Vibrio sp. Vb1554
AAGGAATTTTGCCGTTCGGTGCTTTGGCATCAGATTCTAGGAAAACTCGATTCTCTGCATTTTGTTTTGCTAGCGCGACCGCTTCTGCACTGTCTGCTGCGTGAAGCTGAGTTGGCTTAAAGAGCGGAGCTTGGTGCGACAACATCATGTTGTTACGTTTTGAATCGTAATCGTAAGAGAAGTTGCGAGTAACAAACAAATCACTGGTTGAGTTCAGCGTCACTTGCATCCCTTCATGTCGCTCTAACGCATCACGCAGAGTTTCGCCTTCTTTGATCACAAGCGGCGTCACCAATGAAATGTCTGACGTGCCAGTTTTTACATAGCTGGTTGCGTCAGAAGAAAGCTGAGTATTGCTGTAGTACTCCTGAACCTTACCTTTCACACAAACTACGTCACCAGGCTTTAGCTCGGTATCTGCGGCGTTCGTATGAATAAATAGACCTTCTGACGTCTTATCGTTGTTATCGTTCTCGATAGCTTGCAGGTAGAAGCCTTTCGTCAAACCGCTAGTAACAGCGCTCACGACACCAGTAACAAAATGCTCTTCTGTCGTAATGTATGGGTAACCATCGATAAATGGCGAAGAAGCACCTTCACCTTGAATGTCTTGAATGGATGTGAACGTTGGCGCGTGTCCATCCACTTCACACACAAATGCTGCAGGTGGCTCAGCTGTATTCAGCTCGCCCAAGCCATCAATGTTGTCTTTTGCTAACGTTGTCCATTGAGAAGATTGGAAAGTCGCAGAAGGCGTCAGTGCGTCACCGTTACGTACCAAAGTGGCGTCTTTGCCAAATGCTACACCACCCATCACGCCGACCATGTCGTGAACTTCACCATCTTTTAGTAGTGCGAGAGGATCGTCACCATTAAAGTTCGCGACGTTTTTATCGGTCTGGTCAGCCACTGCTTTAATCGCATCGCTGGCATCGCCATGGGCAAGAACAAACACCTGCTTCGCTTGCAACGTTACTTGGCTCAAATCGATCTTGCTGCCCCAAGTGCCACCACCATTAGATGATTTCGCTAGCTCATAACCTGTTAGCGTGACTGCGGCATCACCGGTATTCGCGATCTCGACCGCTTTATTATACGAGCCACCTTCTACGTACTGGGAAATGATAATTTCTGCATTCGCGTTAGCGCTAAGCGCACTGGCGATGGTTAATGCAAGTATTGAGGGTTTGATTAACGTGTCCATTGTCGTACCTGATATTTATTTAAATGCAAACTAAGCTCCGATCAGAGCCTACCATTTGCGTCTACTATCAGGTTTATTTATG
>NZ_JAWPOJ010000023.1:0-78586 GCF_033344235.1 Vibrio sp. Vb1554
GGACGGATTCGAACCATCGAAGGCAGTGCCGGCAGATTTACAGTCTGCTCCCTTTGGCCACTCGGGAACCCCTCCAGAGGATTTTTATACTTAGTAAGATGTTTTCCCAACTCATCTCCCAAGTGCGGAGCGAATCATAGCAAACTCGCTCAGGCTGTAAAGCGTTTTTCTTACGTTTTTACGTTGAATGCTGTCTTTTTGGGCAAAGATGGTAGAAAGTCAGCGTTTTGTTTGTCCTTTGAACAGAAGAGAGGCGCGCTTTTTACTTGAATTTACACTACTTGACGTTAAACACCGTATCTACTGATAAACTGTAAGCAGTTTAATGACATAAGTTTATTCGTTTAGAAGTCAATATCATGAGCATGAAAGCCACGTTATCGTTATCTGTTTTAACGCTTTCTATATTACTGAGTTCTCCATCGGTTTGCGCTGCGATGCGAGGAGGCTCAGCGGTTACTGTTGTGACTGAACAAGTAGAAACGCATGAGATCAATCAATCCTTAACTCTTATCGGCAAATTAAAGGCAGCGGAGTCTGTGGTTGTCGCATCGGAAGTCGCTGGCAAAGTGAATCAAATCGCTGTTAAAGCGAATCAAAATGTCCAGCAAGACCAGCTATTAATTAAGTTAGATGACGATAAGGCTCAAGCCGCTTTGATTGAGGCAAAGGCGTATCTAAAAGATGAACAGCGTAAGTTAAAAGAGTTCCAACGTTTGGTTAAGCGGAATGCGATTACTCAAACTGAAATCGATGCACAAAAAGCCAGTGTTGAAATAGCACAAGCGAGGCTTGATGCTGCTCAAGCCAATTTAGCTGACCTCCATATTACTGCCCCATTTTCTGGCACTGTTGGTTTTATCGATTTTAGCCGCGGCAAAATGGTCAGTGCGGGTACTGAACTTTTGACGTTGGATGATCTTTCCGTCATGGAACTGGATTTACAAGTACCGGAGCGCTATTTATCGATGCTTTCTATTGGTATGGAAGTCATCGCTAAAACCAGTGCATGGGGTAGCCAGACCTTTACTGGTCAAGTCACAGGTATTGATACGCGGATCAGTGCCGAAACACTGAATCTTCGCGTGCGTATTGAGTTTGATAATCCAGAAAATCAATTGAAGCCGGGCATGTTGATGAACGCTTCACTAGCATTTCCTGCTATTAAGGCGCCAATCATTCCTGTTCAAGCACTTGAATACTCCGGAACTAAACGTTTTGTATATGTAATTGATGAAAATAACAAAGCTACTCGTCAAGAAGTGTCGCTAGGTGCTCGTGTTGGCAACGAGGTGGTGATCGAATCTGGTGTTGAGATTGGTGACAAGATTGTGGTTCAAGGCATTGTTAACATGCGTGATGGTGTCGAAGTGAAAGAAATTGTCGCGCCACTAAAAGCGAACACCACGGATGTGACACGCAATGACAGTGAATCGGATGAGGAAGAAAACTAATGTTACTGTCCGACGTTTCAGTTAAACGCCCTGTCGCGGCGTTGGTTCTGAGCATGCTGTTGTGTGTGTTTGGCTTTGTGTCATTCACCAAATTAGCCGTTCGTGAAATGCCTGATATAGAAAGCCCAGTCGTTTCTATCAGTACGCGTTATGAGGGTGCATCGGCGACTATTATTGAAAGCCAAATTACCTCCGTTTTGGAAGACCAGCTTTCTGGGATCAGTGGGGTTGATGAAATTAGCTCCACTACTCGTAACAGCATGTCGCGTATCACGATCACGTTTGAGTTAGGTTACGATCTCAACACAGGTGTGAGCGACGTGCGTGATGCCGTAGCTCGTGCTCAGCGCTCGCTACCTGATGAAGCGGATGACCCTATTGTTTATAAGAACAATGGCTCGGGAGAGGCGTCGCTCTACATCAATCTCAGTTCTGCAGAGATGGACCGTACTCAATTAACGGATTATGCCGAACGTGTATTGATGGACCGCTTTAGCCTGATCTCTGGGGTTAGCTCCATTGATCTCTCCGGTGGTTTGTACAAGGTCATGTACGTGAAGCTTAAGCCAGAACTAATGGCTGGACGTTCAGTTACAGCTTCGGACATTACATCAGCTTTGCGAAGTGAGAACCTAGAAAGCCCAGGTGGTGAAGTTCGCAACGACTCAACAGTAATGTCCGTGCGTACGGCTCGTACTTATAACACGCCTGAAGATTTTCAATATCTTGTCATTAAACGCGCAAGCGACAATACACCTATCTATTTAAAAGATGTAGCAGATGTCTTCATTGGTGCAGAAAACGAAAACTCAACCTTCAAAAGTGATGGTGTAGTAAACATCAGTCTTGGTGTGGTACCGCAGTCAGACGCAAACCCGTTAGAAGTAGCGAAGCTGGTTAGGTCTGAAGTCGATAACATCCAGAAGTTCTTACCAGAAGGTACACGTCTTGCGATAGATTACGACGCGACAGTGTTTATCGAGCGTTCAATCGAAGAGGTGTACAGCACGCTATTTATCACAGGCGGCTTGGTGATTTTGGTGTTGTACATTTTCATCGGCCAAGCTCGTGCAACCTTAATTCCTGCGGTTACGGTTCCTGTTTCTCTGATTTCTTCGTTCATTGCCGCGTACTACTTTGGGTTTTCTATCAACTTGATCACCTTGATGGCGTTGATATTATCGATTGGTTTGGTGGTGGATGACGCAATTGTGGTTGTAGAGAATATCTTCCACCATATTGAACGCGGTGAATCGCCATTACTCGCCGCATATAAAGGCACAAGAGAGGTTGGTTTTGCTGTTATAGCAACAACATTAGTGCTGGTGATGGTGTTCTTACCGATCTCCTTTATGGATGGCATGGTAGGTCTACTATTTACAGAGTTTTCTGTATTGCTGGCTATGTCGGTCATATTCTCCTCTTTGATTGCCCTGACGCTGACTCCTGTATTAGGTAGTCAGATTTTGAAAGCGAATGTAAAACCAAATCGATTCAATGAAGCGGTTGATCGCTTGTTTAGCAAGCTTGAGAGTGGTTATCGCGCATTATTGAAAGGCGCATTGAAAGTACGTTGGGCTGCTCCGCTGGTGATTCTAGCTTGTTTGGGCGGTAGCTATTTCTTGATGAATCAGGTACCGGCCCAGCTGACCCCACAAGAAGATCGCGGTGTGATATTCGCGTTTGTGCGCGGTGCAGATGCTACGTCATACAATCGTATGTCAGCCAATATGGATATTGTCGAAGACCGATTGATGCCATTACTAGGGCAAGGTTATCTGAAGTCATTCAGTATCCAAACGCCAGCGTTTGGTGGCCAGGCAGGAGACCAGACAGGCTTTGTGATCATGATTCTAGAAGATTGGAACGAACGTGATATCACGGCTCAGCAAGCCCTTAACAAAGTACGGAAAGAATTGGCAGGTATCCCAGATGTTCGAGTGTTCCCATTTATGCCAGGTTTCCAAGGTGGTTCGAGTGAGCCAGTTCAGTTCGTATTAGGCGGCTCTGATTACGATGAGCTCGTTGTTTGGGCTGAAATGCTAAAGAACAAAGCAGAAGAATCACCAATGATGGAAGGAGCAGAGATAGATTACTCGGAAAAAACGCCTGAGTTATTGGTTACAGTTGACCGACAGCGTGCCGCAGAGCTAGGAGTCAGTGTTCAAGACATTTCTGACACCCTAGAAATCATGCTCGGTGGTAAAAGCGAAACGACTTATGTTGAGCGTGGCGAAGAGTACGATGTGTATCTTCGCGGTGATGAAAATAGCTTTAATAATGCTGCAGATTTAAGTCAGATTTATCTGCGCACGAATAGCGGTCAGCTAGTGACGTTAGATGCGGTCACAAAAATTGAAGAAGTGGCGGCCTCTATTCGTCTTTCTCACTACAACAAACAGAAGTCCATCACTATTACTGCCAACCTGTCGGAAGGTTATACATTAGGAGATGCGCTGGATTACCTAGACCAGGAAGCCATCGACAACTTACCGGGTGACATTTCGGTGAGTTATTCGGGGGAGTCGAAAGACTTTAAAGAGAACCAAGCGAGTGTTGCTGTTGTGTTTGCATTGGCACTGCTAGTGGCGTATCTCGTGTTGGCGGCTCAGTTTGAAAGCTTCGTAAACCCGTTAGTGGTCATGTTTACGGTGCCGATGGGTGTATTTGGTGGCTTCCTTGGTTTAGTTATTATGGGCCAAGGTATGAACATTTATAGCCAGATCGGCATGATCATGTTGATTGGTATGGTGACGAAAAACGGTATTTTGATCGTAGAATTTGCCAATCAGCTACGTGATCGTGGCGTTGGGTTTGAAAAAGCGATCATTGATGCAGCTGCGCGACGTCTACGTCCAATCTTGATGACTGCGTTTACCACACTTGCTGGCGCAATTCCGTTGATCGTATCGACAGGGGCGGGTTATGAGAGCCGTATTGCCGTGGGTACGGTAATCTTTTTCGGGATGGGGTTTGCGACATTGGTGACCTTGTTTGTTATCCCGGCAATGTACCGATTGATTTCGGCGAAAACACAAGCACCAGGTCATGTAGAAGCAGAGTTAAACAAAGCAATTAGCCATGATACGAAGGGCCGTATAGCGCACCCTTAAATCAAACGTTAAAACATAAAAGCCGAGGTAATAACCTCGGCTTCTCTTTATCGGTTTAAAGTTAGCTCGGAAGCGTTCGATTAGAAGCGTTTCCCTAGGCTGATTTGTACACCTTCGTAGCTGTCGTAAAAATCTTCAAAACCCATATCCGCGACATTATAAATGTACTCTGCGCGTAACCAGATATCTTTGCTCATATCCCAATGGACACCAGCACCGATGTTGAATAGCGCGCCTGAATCATCTGTGACTTTTTGTTCGTTTGGAACATACATTTCAGCTTGAGTGCCAAGCGCAGTTACGCGACCAAACAGTGACAGCGGCGTATCGCCTAAGTCATCACTTGTTACAACAGCAGACATACCTGCTTGGTAATAGTGAAGATCTAAGTCAGTTTTTAGAGCATCGTTCTTAAGTTCATTTTGTGAATAGCGCAGAACCCCTTCAAACGCGAGGTATTGGTTTATATGGTAACCCCAGCCAACTGTGATATGTGGTGTTGACCACTCATTGTCTCTATCCGAGCCGAAATACGGTGTATCAAAACCAACGTTACCAGTACCCAGATAAAAATAAGATTGATGAGCTTGTTCTTGAGCAGCTAAAGTTGGCACGCTAATGGTCAAGGCAGACAATAATAGAATGGCGTTTTTCATAACTAGACGATAACCTTGGTAAAAGACCGTTGTAATGATTTGTTTAAATGTTAATTTAATCAATAGGATGGATGGTAATTATCATATCAGCTTTTATCAAAGGTAGTGATTTTAGAATGGGAATTGTTGCGCTAAAGCATACTTCTTACTCATGACTACCGACTAACTAGATATGGTGACGAAAGCTAGCTAAATAAGAGAGAAGGAAAGGAAAGTGGCTGAATTCAAATACAAAAACTTGACTCAAGAAGAACAAGATAAGTTAGACGCGGCGACATTTCGCCGTTTATTGGCGCATTTAGATGCTAACAAAGACGTACAAAACATCGACCTGATGATCCTTGCGGGCTTCTGTCGCAACTGCTTTAGCAAATGGTATAAATCTGAGGCTGAAAATCTCGGTTTGGATTTAGATATTGATGACGCTCGCGAACGTGTTTACGGCATGACTTACGATGAATGGAAACAAAATCATCAACCAGCGGCAACGCCAGAACAATTGGCTGCGTTTGAAGCGCGCCAGAAAAAGTAAAACCCAGCGATAAAAACAGCCCACATGAAGTTGGGCTGTTTTTTTTTAAAGTCCAGTTTGCACGTTAAGCGTTAGTTGAGCCGCAACAAGCTGGCTCAACGCAACCTTTTGCTTGAATGACTTCGAGTTGAGCTAAGTAAGGTTGAATATCGCCGATGTTCTCTTTTACCCATGTTAAGTCATAATACGTATCTAGGTAACGCTCTCCAGAATCACATAGAAGCGTCACGATAGAACCCTTCTCACCGCGTTGTTTCATCTCACAAGCCAATTGCAGCACACCGTAAAGATTGGTGCCTGTTGATGCGCCGACTTTACGCCCAATCAGCTGAGATACCCAATGGGCGGTTGCCACACTGGCTGCGTCTGGAATTTTGCGCATTTCATCAATGACACCAGCAATAAAACTTGGTTCGACACGTGGTCGCCCGATACCTTCAATTTTGCTGCCAGTATCGCCTTTCAATGAGTGATTTCCTGACTGGAAAGCATCGTAAAACACTGAGTTTTCAGGGTCTACCACGCAAAGCTTAGTGTCGTATTTTTGGTAACGAATAAAACGGCCAATGGTTGCTGATGTGCCGCCTGTTCCAGGACTCATCACTACCCAGCTAGGAATCGGGTGATCTTCTAACTCCATTTGGCTAAAGATAGAGTTCGCGATGTTGTTGTTACCGCGCCAGTCAGTAGCGCGTTCAGCATAAGTAAACTGGTCCATGTAGTGACCATTTAGTTCTTGAGCCAAGCGTCGAGACTCGTCATAAATCTGATCTGATCGTTCAACAAGGTGCGCTTTACCACCGTAAAATTCAATTTGTTCGATCTTTTTACGTGCAGTGGTTTTCGGCATGACGGCAATGAACGGTAAGCCAAGTAAACGCGCAAAATACGCTTCCGAAACGGCAGTGCTGCCTGAGGACGCCTCGATTACAGTGGTTTCAGGACCAATCCATCCATTACAAATAGCATAAAGAAACAATGAGCGCGCCAATCGATGCTTAAGAGAGCCTGTTGGATGCGTGCTCTCATCTTTTAGGTAGATATCGATACCATCAAGAGAAGGCAGTTCAAGTTTAAATAAATGAGTATCAGCAGAACGTTGAAAGTCTGCTTCAATTTTACGCACTGCATTGTTGATCCAGTTGTGGTCAGTACACATGGCGTCTCTCCTTGGAAATCGATAGATAAGCATTAGATGGGAATAATTTACCTATAATACGAGAGAAAAACTTTGCTATAGTTGCCGGTAATGACTATTTTTATAGAAAAGTTTTCTACACTTCGTGGGTTTTATAGGATGAGTTTGGATCGGGTCGATAAACAGCTGCTTGCGTTGTTACAAACCGACAGCACCTTGTCATTAAATGAGTTAGCAGAGCAGGTAAATCTGACAACGACGCCATGTTGGAAGCGTTTGAAAAGGTTGGAAGAAGAGGGCTACATCGAAAAACGCGTGGCGTTGTTAAGTACAGAAAAGCTCGAGCTATCTTTCATTGCATTTGTTCAGTTAAAAACGATTGATCATTCCGAAGGTTGGTATCACCATTTTGTTACAACTGTGAGTGACTTTCCTGAGGTAATGGAGTTTTATCGTATGGCTGGCGAGTATGACTACATGATGAAAGTACTAGTCAAAGATATGAAGTGTTTTGACGAATTCTATAAGCGGTTAGTTAATAGCGTAAAAGGGCTATCTAATGTGACTTCAACATTTGCTATGGAGTCCATTAAATACACAACAGAGTTACCAATCCTAAAATAACTCGCCCTATAAGAATTCTATCTAATGTTAATTCTACCTTTTAGTATTTTAAATGTTAAAAGGTAGTTTGATTATGCTTTTAAAACTATTTCCTACCAGATTTTTATAAATATAAACGATATTTATTCTCTCTTCTATTTTTCATTAACCATTTGTTTTTGCAGTCCATTAATCCTATACATCATAACGAAAGAAAAAATAACGCAATTTTTTCTCTTTCTTTTTCATGTTTTATTTTATTGAATATTAATTTTTACTAAATTAATGGAAGAGTTTGATTTAAACGTTTGCTTTTTGTGTTTTCATGTAATTTGGTCGCTATTTTTGATTATTTGTTTTTAGGATTAATACAGTAGCAATTACTTAAGTAATAAAGTACTCAAAAATGGGGATAGTGATTAATAAAACATCGTATTATTATCGCCCCATCTTGTATGTAACAAAGTATTACTAAAAATGAACAGAAATTACTATTTGCTTTTTCTCGCAGCTTTACTCGCTGGCTGTGGCGGTGGGGGAGACTCTAAGCCGAACAATACGAAGACACCAACTACGATAACAAAGCAGAACCGTCCGCAATTAAAAGTGGAAGACACGGTGTTGAAGTTTGAAGGAGTGGGAACGGTTACTGAAGCAAAACTGAGCAATGTACATGGGTCGGTATCTTACCAAGTCATTGATTCTAATCCGCCAAATGTCGTGAAAATTAATGACTCAGGAATACTACAAATTCTGCGCCCAGGAACGGCGACTATTCTTGCTACAGATAGTAGCTCTGCTTATGAATCTTCTGAAGCAAGATTTTCTGTCACTGTAGAGCGAGGCATCAATACTGAACTTTCAGTGAGTGATCTGAATTTCAATGCGATTGAGTCAGAAGGAAAAGCGTTGATCGTCCGTGGCCAAAAAGGCGAACTGAGTTATGAGGTAGAAAGTGGTCATAACTTGATTCGTGTTGATGAGAACGGTTCGGTATATTCATTAGGTTCAGTTGGTCAGGCATCGGTGCTGATTACTGATTCAGGTAACGACTTTTACTTGCCGAAACAAGTTCGCGCTACGGTTAAACTGCATGCAGTAGCTCCGGGGCAATTACAGTTCGCTTTGCTTGAAGACGAGTATCGAGAAGGGTTGACGTTAGAACCAGTGCGTCTAGATAAAGCTCAAACGCAACGTATTTCTTACAAAATTATAAATAGCGTACCAGACAGCAAGGTGGCCGAGTTGCTAGATCCTGAAACGGGCTTGCTTCTTGTTCATAATGTTGGTCGATTAACGGTTGAAGCGACTGCAACTTACAGCGACGCGTTTCTGGATAAACAGCAAACAGCGCAATTTTTTGTGGATATAAAACAAGGCAAGCGTCAAGAAATCAGCGCAGCGGATATCGTCACAACTTATGAGGAAGGTGGACGAATTTTCCCTAAGGTGACGAACGCCTACGGTGACTATGAGCTGAGAATCATTCGTGGTGAAGACGTTGTCGCTAAAACTGAAAATGGTGAAGCATTACTGATCAAAGGTGTTGGTGCTGCTGAAGTGGAAATTTACGAGCATGACATGCGTAATTATCCTGCAAGCAAAACTCGTTTTGATCTTGAAGTTAATCGCGCGCCTCATCCCGTTATAAAAGACATTGAAATGCCGCTTACCTATCAACCAAATCTTTCAATCCCTCTGACGTTTAAAGGGCAAAAAGGTAACGTAAATCTAGTTAGCAGCTTACCTAATGGCTTACGAATGACTGACGGCAAGTTGGAGGTAGTGACTGCGGGTGAGTACGACCTTAAGTTTGAAGACGATGGTGGGGAGTTCTACCAACCTATTCAATTTAATGTCGTCATCAAAGTTGCAAAGGCTGAAGGCCAACCGATGGCAACGCACGATTATGACGTTGTATACAGCAACAAATACAGTTTTGATCTTCACCGTGATTTTGGTTTGAGTGCTGACGAGCAAATTGAGATTGTAGATAACACCGCACCAGATGTTGTCGGTGGTTTTAGTGAAGGACGTCTCCATGTGTATAAAGCGGGTAAAGCGACGCTAACTGTGCGCAGAAAAGAGAGCGCGAATTATACCGTTGGTCCTGATCAAAAAGTCTACGTGACAATTTTGAGCGCGCCGAGCCGAATTGAAGTTCAATCCGATGTGGAAGAGATTTGGAAGGTTGGCCAAACATTTGTTGCGCCGAAAATCTCTGGTACGGTTGGGGAAGTTACGTACCGATTTGCAGACAACGCAGCAATAGATGTGGTTTCCTTAAACAGCCAAACGGGTGCCATGCAAATTCTTAACGCGGGTAGCACAAAAATTATTGTTTCGGATGCGGGGGACGACAAAGTGGATCCGGGTGAAAGTAGTTTCTCGGTCACGATTAAACAAGGCACAAACCCGGTATCGGTTACTTACCCAACGGTAGAATTCTCCGCTGGTAGTGTTATCTCACCAGTGATGAGTGGTGGGATTGCGAAGGCAAGTTACCGTCTTATTAACCAAAAAGACCCTGTGGTCGAGCTAGTTTCTCCTGATACAGGGCGTTTGAAAATCCTGCATGCAGGCACGTACCAATTAGAGGTTACCCTTACTGGGCGCAACTACAAAGCTAAAACAATCGTCGTAAATGGCACTATTAACAAAGCGAATCACCCTGGTTTAAGTGCTTCTACAATGAAGGTGGAATTTGAACCATTTAAAAAGGTTAAGCTAGACTTTGGTACACCAATAGGAAACCGCAGCTATCAAATATCCAGCTCAACAATTAAAGGAGTCGCTTCATTAGATGTTGATAAGGAAGAGCTGACGTTACTTGATCTCCCGCCAGTAAAAAGACGTTGGATTTCTCTCGACATTTCGGAAGGAGAATCTCGAGATTACAAAGCGTTGGAAAGTAAGAAAGTCCAGCTGTATCTAAGCTTTGCAGATGAAGGTGTTGCGGATCAATATACATTGCTTGAAACTGAACAAACAGTATTGTTTAGCACGCTAAATGCACGTGAGTTTTCTAACTTAGAAGAAAGTGAGTTTGGTTTGATGAACGTTCGTTCAGTGCGTGAGCCAACGGACGAAGAATTGAAATTATACGGCAAAGGTAAGATTGCACTACTTGCATTCAAGCCGGTGGGTAACGATGACCCAACTCTAATAAAAGGAGCGTGGGTACACTTAGCTCGATTTGATGGATGTACATCAGAGCTGTTCGAAGATGATCTCAAGCCTTTTGAAGCAATTGACTATGATGACCCAGGATACTGCACCAGCGGCAGCACGATTCGTATGACTCGGTTCTTAATAATTGATGACTCGAAGATGGAAAAGGTAGAGTATGAGTTAGTAGCACCTGTGATTACTTACCGTCGTGGGGTTCGTGAATTTTTAGCAACGAATAAAGGTGGATTCTATGCCGACCCAAATGTCATTTACGGGAAAGGCGAATATGGTTACCCGAAATCACTTTACGAATGGTCGGTTGTTAACATGAAGTATCAACCAAATTAATCATCGTTTGATACCCATTAAAAAAGGAGTGCGGAACAGCACTCCTTTTTTCGTCTAGCGAACACGAGCTATTTCGTGTAGCGCATCACCCCTTCTTGCACGGCGGTCGCCACTAAGTGACCTTGCTGGTTGTATATTTCGCCACGGACCAACCCACGAGTATTGCTCGCCGTTGGGCTCTCTATCGCATATAGAAGCCATTCATCCATCTTAAACGGGCGATGGAACCAGATAGAGTGGTCAATGGTGGCCACTTGAAAGTTAGGCGTCATTAATGAGACTTCATGTGGATGCATTGCTGTTACAAGGAATCCCCAATCGGATGCGTAGGCCAGAAGGTACTGGTGAATTAGCTGATTCTCTGGCATTTCACCATTAGCACGAATCCAAAGGTACTGTTTGGGTTCTGCTTTTTTGGGCTTCAAAGGGTTGATAACCGTAACGGGGCGAGTTTCGATTGGCTTTTCCCCGCAAAATGTTTTGCGTAAGCGTTTGGGTAGAAATTCTGCAATATGGCTTGCGAGCTCACTCTCTGAGGCAAAGTTTTCTGGACCAGGGATATCTGGCATTTCTTTTTGATGATCAAACCCAGGTTGATCGCCATGGTAGGATGCGGTTAGGTAAAAAATAGGGCGTCCATTTTGAATTGCCTTTACGCGTCTAGTGCTAAAGCTACGGCCATCTCTCAGATTTTCTACATCATAAATAATAGGTTTTTCTGGATCGCCAGGGTACAAAAAATAGCTATGGAAGGAGTGTACCGTGCGTGTTTCTTCAACGGTGTAGCGCGCAGCAGAAAGCGCTTGCCCAATTACTTGACCGCCATAAACTTGAGGCAAACCTAGGTTTTCACTTTGGCCACGAAACAAGCCTTCTTCTAATTTTTCGAGTTGTAGTAGGCTGAGCAATTCTCGTAGTGGTTTACTCATTGTGTCTCCTCACCGTTGTCTTTCATTCCAAGTTACCTCAACAGCCTCACTCTTGTGAAGTGGCATAGTTAAGAACTATTGAGTAACTTAGAAATAGTATTGTTCCAATTATGAAACAAAATCAATTGTTTGATAAATTCTAACTCAGTCAAACTATTGTCAAATAAAGTGACAGGAAGCAGACAGTTTTATATTCCACACCTATAATTGCTTCGGTTTAATGCTCTTTTCGAGGAATATATGAAAAAAACACTACTACTTGTTACTTCTCTACTCTTTGGGGCTGCGTTAGTGGGTTGCCAAACTTCTCAAAATACAGAAATGGAATCTACAGAAGCGTCAATGAAGACGATTACAGGTACAGTGGCTTATCGCGAGCGGATTGCCTTGCCACCAAACGCAGTGGTTACTATTGCGTTAGAAGATGTGTCCTTGGCGGATGCGCCAGCAAAAGTGTTGGCGAAACAGACATTCGAAACGGAAGGTAAGCAAGTTCCTCTTTCTTTTGAGTTGAGTTACGACAGCAATGAAATCAAACCAAACCATCGTTACAGCGTTCGTGCTCGCATTGAGGTAGATGGAAAGCTGCGTTTTATCAGCGACACACATAACGGTGTTATTACAGATGAAGCACAAACTCACCAATTAGATATTCGTCTAGTTGGAACACGTTAATACGACGTACTGAGAACAAAAAATGGCAGCTTAAGGCTGCCATTTGTATTTTTTAAGTGAAGTTTTGCCAACTTCCGAGACTTCAATCCCTTCTGCTTCTAATTTCTTTTTTTGTCGCTCTAAGTCTCTGCCTTTTAAAGATATTTTTCCTTGGCTATTTACCACTCTAAACCAGGGGAGTTTGCTGTCTTCTGGTAGGTTACCCAGTGCTTTACCAACATGTCTCGCATAGCCCGGATAACCGGCCATTTTTGCAATTTCCCCATAGGTGGAGACTTTTCCTTTTGGAATTTGGTGAATTACAGCAAAGATTTGCGCTAAAAATTGGTCCATACTCAAAAGTGTCTATTTTGGATTACTAAGGAATGGTAAACCATTGGACTTGTATATTGCTAACGGTTCTTAACCCTTGTGTTGTCAGCGACTCACTTTGAAGAATTACATTTTCTGTTCTTTAGTGTCGTTGGTTGATGAGCCTTAAACAGCATGAAGCAAACGCAAGCTAAGCTTGAATCTAGACCCTCTCAACGACTTTCAATCCCAGTTTTTGCCGTTGAGTTACCAAGTAGGTGGGGAAGCCAGGAGGCGCTATGATTTTATCGACACTTCAATTTTTCGTTACGACCTTACTCGCTGTTGTCTGCGTTCGGGCGATGAGTTTGAGCGAGGGTGACATTCCCGTTCTTGCACTTATGATCCCCGCGCTGTGGGTTCTGCCACAAGGTGGGTTCGCTGGCTTAGTATTGCTGGGCGCGATGATGGCTTTTGGTGCGACACTCTCAATGCAGCCAATTGCTTTGTCGGTTGGTGTTTTGATCCTTTTCCCACTTTTAATGGTGGTGTTTTCTCGTAGAAGCTCTTTAGGCGTGTTGCTCACCGCTGGTCTTATTGTACTTACACTGCAAGTTGGTCTTATGGTCACACAGCAAGGCGGTAAGCTGGATGGGTCTGCTTGGGTTACAGTGGTTCAAACCATTGCGGTTATGGCGATGTGGTGGTCGGCTGCGCATTGGACGCCATCCAATAAACACAGCTGGTGGCCGTTGTTTTTGTTGCTCCCATTGTGGATTGCAGGCCTACCGTACGCCGTTCTTATGGCGTTAAGTTTGACGGGAATGTTAGCGTCAATGGAAGCACTTGCGAAGCTTCAACATACCATTCGTTGGAGCAAATTATTATGTTGGACATTGCCGACTGTGGGTTTTGCCGCTTTAGTCGTCAGCCCGACCACGGATGTGCCAAACCCTGTTTTCGTGGTTTGGATCTGTTTGTTAGGGACGGCTTGGATGACTGACTATATTTTACGTAGTAGCGATGAACAGGCTGAATTATGAATTTTTAGTCAGGTAAAAAGTGACATGTGCGGCAGAGTATCGAATTGGTTGTGGAACAAAATGGAGATTAGTATATGTTCTTCATTTCATATTTACTACACTTCCAATAATAATAACCACAATATAAGTGGTTGATTTAAGATAAGTTTGTCATGACAACTTTTGCTCGAACACTGTTGCTTTTTGCATGTTGCCTCTTGAGTTTGAATGTAAAAGCCGAAGCCCCTTTAATTGCTCATTATAAAGTCGCGAGTGAAGCGGATGATGTCGTCACTCGTGTTCTTTTCAATGCTGCTTCAAAGGAGTTTGGCTTTACCGTTCAATACGTGAACTACTCCAGCTTTGATGCCATTCTAAATTCAGTAGCGAATGGGGAAGCGGACTTTGCTGCGAATATCACTTACACACAAGAACGTGCTCAACGTTTTAGTTATTCCCGCCCAACAAATATCGAATATACCTACCTCTTTGGTTTAAAAGATTCGACGTTGAGTGACATTTCGCGTGTTGGCGTCCCCAAAGATACAGTTTATGCCCAATTACTTAAACAACACTACCCTGAGCTAGAACAGATCTCTTATCAAGGTCACGAACAAGCAGTAACACTGCTACGTTCAGGTGCTGTGGATGGCGTTGTCGATGCCATTAACCAGCTCAAGCCGATGCTGATGGAGGGGTTTGACGCCAAGATGCTCAATGATCAGATTTCGATAAAGCCCGTATCCATCATCAGTAAAAAAGATCATCATCTTGAAGAGTTGGACACGTTCGCTACGTTTATTCACGGGGAAGCGGTGCAAAAGCAGCTTCGCGAAGAAATTTCCCAGTATCAATTTGAATTAAGGCGAGCAGCGTTGCGTGATTCTATTCGTTTATTACCCCTTGATTTTAATGAACCAATACGGATTAAGCTCGAATCTATCTTTCCATATGTTGTATACAACGCAGATGGTAGTGTCGAAGGGATGACGGCTGATGTAGTCCTGAGAAGCTGTGAGATCTTGGCTTTAAACTGCTTGATCATTAGTGAGCCTGGTGAAAGCTGGGGTTCTATGTACCATGAGTTTATCCAAGGTAATTTCGAAATTTTGGCGCCGTTAACGGTCAGCCGTGAGCGGCGCGCATTTAGCTACTTTCCAAAGCCCCATTACGCGCCAGCATCGGTGATGGTCAAGCGTTTAGGTTACAAACCGAGCACATACTCTCATGTTTCACAGTTGATATCTGAGCGGATTGGCGTAGTTAAGGATGACTTTTTCGATCAAATGATGACGCAACTGTTACCGCTAAAAGAACTCAAACGTTATCGTACCCAACAAGAGCTCATTCAGGGGCTACTAAATGAAGAAGTCGATTACATTCCGATGGATACGGCGATGCTCAATCATTTTTTACGTCTCAGTGAATTGGTTCCGATAGAGCAGGATACCGCTATTGGCGAGTTTTATGAGTCACAACTCTCTGTTGGATTGGTCGCGAATGAAAAAGGAGCCATGCTTGCGCCTTTCTTCAGTCGAGCGATAGCGATGTTAGAAGTTGATAAGATCATTGCTCAGTACGATGTACGCCCAGATTGGCGTACCGCACTTGAATATGAGATTCGATTAGCGACGCAAACACAAGCTGTGTTTATCTTTGTATTATTGTTTGCTATTTGTGTTTCGCTTTATCTTTACCGTCAATCGAACACTGACAACTTAACAGGGTTAAGGAATCGTCGTGCGTTGCAAGTAAAGTATCGAAAAGGAGTAAACAAAGATCTATCCATACTTTACTTAGACATTAATCATTTCAAACGAATCAATGACACTTATGGGCATCGCGCTGGGGACGAAGTTTTACAACTACTGGCACTAAAAATTCATTATGTCTGGTCGGGAAGATGTTATCGAATTGGAGGGGATGAGTTCATATTACTGGGTTATCCTACGCAAGCCGAGTTAACTAGAGCAATGAGAGAGCTCAGTAGAATCGATGTGAAAGGCAAATTATGTAGTGATTTGGAGTCTATAAGTATCTCTATTGGTTTCTCTGCAAAAAGGGAACGGCACATGAGCTTAGAGCAAGCGATGCATTTGGCTGATGAAGACATGTACATGAGTAAGCAGTCCTCACGGCACGACTCCTCTTATCGTGACTGCACGGTTTCATCATAAAGGAATGAATTGATCGAGTTTTGTTCAAACGGTAATGAAATGATGAAATTCAAGGTTTTTGCTCTTGCATTATGAGAGCTGATACTGAATAATCGCCCCATCGATTGAGGCAAGACCTCTCGAAAAGAATTATGGGGCTCTGGTCCTCTCGCAACAATAGCTCGTGAACTCGGTCAGGTCCGGAAGGAAGCAGCCGCAGCGTGTGACTTGTGTGCCGGGATGTGGCTGGGGTCCCACCCTTTGAAAGCCCTGCGTTATCGCAGGGCTTTTTTCGTTTTTGAGCCTTCTTTTATTTTGGCTACGCTTGGTGTTCAACGTCTTCTGATGATCAAGCTTCTTGAGGTTATTTAGGTATAATTTATAATCTCATCCGCTTGATACCGAACTGTCGTGAAGATTGTTTAGGGTACACTCGCCGAATAACCATTTTCACCTGGGATACTTTAATGATTTCAAAAAACCAATTAAAACTGCTTCGTGCTTTAGGTCAAAAGAAACAGCGTAAAGCGCATGGCTTATTCCTAGTTCAGGGTGAAAAGAACGTACTAGAGCTAGCAAGTAGTTCATTGAAGGTGAAGCAGGTTTTTGCAACAGCGGCATTTCTCGAACAAAATGCTGGTACGCTAAATCGTTTTGATTGTGTTGAAGCATCGCTTGATGAATTGACCAAAGCGAGCACGCTTGTGAGCAATAATGCGGCCATTGCTGTGGTTGAAATTCCGAGTGTAAAAGAGCCTCAAGCGAAAGGCTTGATGATTGCGCTAGATGGTGTATCCGACCCTGGTAATCTAGGTACGATTATTCGTGTTGCAGACTGGTATGGCATCAAGCACATTATTGCGAGTACAGATTGTGCTGATCCTTATAATCCTAAAACGATCAGTGCGACCATGGGCAGCTTTGGCCGCGTACAAGTGAGTTTGGTGGATTTGCCAAGTTACTTGGAACACGCCAAATTGCCAGTATATGGCGCGTTTTTGGAAGGAGAGAGCGTTCATAAAACGGATTTCGCTGCTGAAGGTATTTTGTTGATGGGCAGCGAATCTCATGGTGTGCGTGAAGCCGCAGCAAAATTCGTGACAGATAAGATCACGATTCCGGCGTTTGGCGGTGCCGAATCACTGAATGTCGCGATGGCGACTGGCATTATTTTAGACAACATGCGCCGCCAACATAGCTAACGCAACAATTACATAATAACAAAGCCAGTCAATTGACTGGCTTTGTTGTATTTTGCCTAGAAAAATCAGCCTGGCTGAATCTTGCGTTTAACGAAATACAGTGAATGTTGTTCGGTGAGTTAATTTTGTTTTAGTTCAATAGGCTGTGCCTATAAATAAAATTACTCCTTTCCATTTAGTAAAATCAGGAAATTAGGCGACACTTATCTAAAGGCCGCAATAAAATGCCCTTAAGGAGATAAGAATGCATTCATTAAAAGTAAAAGATTACATGACGTTGCAAGCGGTGACTTTCACGAAAGATATGTCACTTTCGGCAGCTTTAAACAAAGTAATGCAAAGTGTCACACTAGGTGGCCCTGTCATTGATGAAAATGAAAAAGTGGTTGGGTTTTTATCGGAGCAAGACTTATTAGATAAGTTGGTGAAAGCAAGTTATCACTGCCAAGATACACATACGGTACAAGAGTGTATGCATGATGATGTCTTATCTGTTTCTCCAGAAATGTCAGTAATTGAACTGGCTGACATGATGAAAGTTGGAAAGCCGAAAATGTATCCAGTGGTGGATGGCAAAGGTAAGTTGGTTGGTGTTATCACAAGAAGAGACGTGCTGCGTGCCATCGGAATGACATTAAATGAGTGTTTTAAGCATCCCGTTTAACCTCTCTGTTTAAATTTTACGGAATATTGCTTTTAAACTGGTTTGGAAAGACGCTTCGGCGTCTTTTTTATTTTCTATCGCCGAACTGTACAAATTTATCTTGACCTTGGAGCTTACTCTAAGGTTTATCCTTAGCAATAGGTAAATCACCGATACCAATAAGGAAAAAATTATGTGTACAAAACATCAAGGTTGCCAATCTAGCAAAATCAAAACTGCGGTGCCGCTTGGTGCAAGCGAGTCATGCTGTGCGCCAGTAAAATCTTCCCTCAATATCTCTCAGGCCAGTGTTGATGTTTCTGAAAGCTCTTGCTGTAGTGGAGGAGGCTGCAGCGTTGACACAGGCGAGGAAGACGATCCCACAAGGGAGAGTAATTCCTCCGTTCGGAACGCTTGGCTTGTGTCAGGTATGGATTGCCCATCTTGTGCGCAAAAGCTTGAGAAAGCCATTACGTCTTTACAAGGCGTCAGCCAAGCCAAGGTTTTGTTTGCAACAGAAAAACTGGTCGTCGATTTTGATGGTCTAGAGCTGATAGCTACGATAGAGCAGACAGCCCAAAAAACGGGTTTCCCGCTCTCTTCACTGGATGCTCCAAAACCAAGCACTACAAAGAAAGGCTGGCTTGGCGTCATAAGAGACAACATCCAAATTCTCTCGATTGCTGGTGCAATGGCTACTGCGGCAGTAATTTCTAAGATCGACCCTCAAATAAGCGCTTGGTTATTCACTTTGACGTGTTTACTTGGTTTATACCCAATCGCGCTCAAAGCATTTAAGTTGGCGCGTAGCGGTACGCCTTTTGCGATTGAAACGTTAATGAGTGTAGCGGCGCTCGGCGCTTTATATTTAGGTGAAACCGCCGAAGCCGCAATGGTGTTATTGCTTTTCCTTATTGGTGAAAAGTTAGAAGCATATGCATCATCTCGCGCGCGAAGCGGTGTCCAGGCGTTAATGGACTTAGTCCCAGAAAATTCAATTTTAATAATTGATGGTGAACGTAAAGAAGTACCAGCTGCTCAGCTTAAACCAGGGGATATCATAGAAGTCGCCCCCGGAGGTCGTTTGCCTGCCGACGGTGTTTTGCAAGATGCGCTTGCGAGTTTTGACGAAAGTGCGTTAACGGGAGAATCTGTTCCCGTTGAACATCAAACCGGTGGCAAAGTGATGGCCGGGGCTGTGGTTGTCGATAAAGTGGTTCGCTTACAGGTGACTTCCCGTCAGGGCGAGAATGCGATAGACCGAATTCTTCATTTGATTGAAGAAGCAGAATCCCGTAAGGCACCATTAGAACGCTTTCTTGATAAATTTAGCCGTTGGTATACGCCGCTAATGATGCTGGTGTCTCTGATGGTTATCGTTACGCCGCCATTACTATTTGCCCAACCGTGGGAAACGTGGATCTATCGAGGACTCGCCCTGCTGTTGATTGCTTGTCCATGTGCATTAGTCATTTCAACGCCTGCGGCGATCACTTCTGGCTTGGCGGCAGCTGCTAAGCGGGGCGCATTGATCAAAGGTGGTGCGGCGCTTGAGTTGCTTGGCAAGGTTGAGTCTGTCGCATTTGATAAAACTGGGACACTGACGCAAGGTAAACCAGAAGTGACTGATGTCTTTGCTTTTGATATGGATGAAGACAAGTTACTTAGCCTAACTGCGTCAATCGAGGTTGGTTCAAGTCATCCTCTAGCGGTTTCTTTAGTTACCAAAGTGCAAGAGCAGGGGCTTACTATTCCTGAAGCGTTGGATAAAACCGCGCAAGTAGGCTCTGGTGTCACTGGTTACGTCGATGGAAAAATGGTCCAAGTGGTCACGCCTTCAAAGGCAGACTTTCCACTTTCTCAGGAAGCCATAGAGCAAGTAGTTACGTTGGAACAACAAGGTAAAACGGTTGTCATTGTTCGTTACGATGACGAGGTCATTGGCGTGATCGCATGGCAAGACACATTGCGCTCAGATGCCCAGCAAGCCATCGCAATGTTGAAGGAACTTGGGGTCACGTCGGTGATGCTAACGGGTGACAACCCGAGAAGTGCAGAAGCAATGGCAAATAGAATAGGCTTGGATTATAAAGCGAGTTTGTTACCTGCAGACAAGGTGCATTACGTCGAGAAGCTATCACAACAACACACCGTTGCGATGGTGGGAGACGGTATCAATGATGCTCCAGCCATGAAAGCTTCGAGTATCGGCATTGCGATGGGAGGCGGTACGGATGTTGCGCTCGAGACTGCTGATGCGGCGTTAACACACAACCGTTTGATTGAGCTACCTGCCATGATAGAACTGTCGCGTGCGACGCTAAGTAACATTCGTCAGAATGTCGCGTTAGCGCTAGGTTTGAAAGGTGTATTCTTAGTGACAAGTTTACTTGGTGTTACTGGGTTGTGGGTTGCTGTATTAGCCGACAGTGGTGCAACAGCACTGGTGACATTGAATGCGTTGAGATTACTTCGTTTTGAGTCCAAGCAGATCAAATAACTGACCTAACCATTGATCCCACTCATTAATAGCCCGAGGCATTCGTGTATCGGGCTTTTTTTAACCGTATTCACCTGATGCGATCAGACGTTTTTCTCGTCCTTGAAATCACGCATTGCTATGCAACAAAATGATCTAATGCCCCTTAAAGTGTGATCAATACCAGTTTTGTTTGAAATTTCATTTTCATTACATTTTGTCATTGTGATTGTGATCACTCTATGTTGGTGAAAGGTTCGCTACAGTGCATCTGTACCCAATAACTGATTAATGAGCTTATTGTTCATAAAATAAGCCACAATAAGGAGCGACTTATGTCTCAAGCTGTATTCCATTTAGGTGTTACTGAAGCTGATCTTAATGGTGCGACTCTAGCGATCATTCCTGGTGACCCAGCGCGTGTTCAAAAAATCGCAGAACAAATGGAAAATCCAGTATTTCTAGCAAGCCATCGTGAATACACGCTATACCGTGCAGAGCTAGACGGTAAACCTGTTGTGGTTTGTTCTACAGGTATTGGTGGTCCTTCTACCTCTATCGCAGTTGAGGAATTGGCACAGCTTGGTGTTCGCACTTTCCTACGTGTTGGTACAACGGGTGCAATTCAACCGCATGTAAACGTGGGTGACATGATCGTAACGACGGGGTCAGTTCGTCTTGACGGTGCGAGCCTACACTTTGCTCCTATGGAATTCCCAGCAGTTGCTGACTTTGAAGTAGCAACCGCAATGAAAGCAGCGGTAGAAGAGTCTGGCGCTACAGTTCACATGGGTGTGACTGCATCAAGCGACACGTTCTACCCTGGTCAAGAACGTTACGATACGTTCTCTGGTCGTGTTGTTAAGCGTTTCCAAGGCTCTATGCAAGAATGGCAAGACATGGGCGTACTTAACTTCGAGATGGAGTCGGCAACACTGCTAACAATGTGTGCGAGCTCTGGTTTAAAAGCGGGTTGTGTGGCTGGTGTTATCATCAACCGTACACAAAAAGAGATTCCAGATCATTCAACTCTGAAAGAAACGGAAGCGCGTTCAATTAAAGTGGTTGTAGAAGCAGCGCGTAAAATGCTTTAAGCCGCTATAGTTGGCATTTAAACAAACAGAAAAAACCAGAGGCTAACCTCTGGTTTTTTTCTACTTATAGAAATGCGTACAGCTAAAATTTAGGTATAAAAAAAGCAGCATTAATGCTGCTTTTTATCGTTGTGAATTTTAGCTTTTCTTAATGGCACTATATCTCGTCTGAACCGCCCGCGTCTTTAAACCAAGCAGTTAAGTGCGTTCTTAAATCTTTAAGCTCATCAGGGCCAATCAGGGCTAGCCCTAAGTCTTCAGCACGAGTAATGTCATTGTGACGAAGAGGACGGAAGCTCACCAACATTGCGCGCGCTTGTAAGCCACCTAATAGATCGCGAAGCGATTCTAACTTATATAAAGTATCGTCGCCGTCATCTCTCATGCCTTTGGTTTTGCATTCGATGATGTGCAGCTTGTTGTTTACAACTGTTGCGACATCTAACTCATTGCGTACTTCACTTTCACCAAGTTTGCGATAAACCTGAACATTTAACGATCGATCTTGGATCGTCGGCATGGTGTCTTGGATTTGCTTCACGGTGCTGTGAACCAAAGTTTCTAACCACTCACCGTTTGAAAAGCGTCGAGCATCTTCATCTGCAAACGTTAAAACGCCATTCTCATAGGTGGCGATTTCTGCTTCTACTAAATCTGAAAGCAACATGTTGAGCTCACGGTAGCCCTGCTGTTTTTCGGAGAGCTCGACATCAAGCTTTTGTTCTTTGCGGCATGTGGTTGCAAGGTAGTTAAGTGTTGCTAGACCTGGCCCAAGCTCAAGCGCATTTGAGGCCCATCGTTCACCAAGTTCATACAATTTTTTATCAAGAAGAGGTGGTAAATCAACGTGGTGAAACTCGCCGCGTGCACCAAAGATAGTGAGGTAATCTGCAATCGTAATGTGATCTTCGACTTGGGTATCTTCTTTGCCATCAGGGTATAACCAACAAAGCTTATCGCTACTAGGCTCAACCACAAAAATTGGCCAGCGATAGGTACGGAAAACTTCGTACACCGACAACAAGCGATGACGAAGACCACAGCTCGCGTTCAATTTTACATCTTCGCCGCGTTCATGGAGATCTTTTGCCAGTTTTTGAATTGCTTGTTTGATCAGAGATGTATTAACAGCGGATGGAATTTCAAAAAATTCAGAAGTAATTTCTCGTTGATCTAAAACGGCACTCAGTCGGTCAAATATATCTAACTGGCTCTTGTCTCCGATGAAGACGATATGTGTGCTTAGCGTACGATTATCTAATAGAGGAGTGACCAATCTCACTGGGTCTTGGTCGATAATACCAACATGAACAGCCATAGATTTTCCTTTTTATGAGGCCGCTCGAAAAGAGTTGTGCAAGGGGATGAGCTGGCCTTATTAATCATATGTAGACATGGCCGACAAAAAACAAGGGCGACTTAACAAAAAGTCGCCCTTATACAGTTGATTGCACTAATTAATGCTCTTAATTATAAAGTATTTATAACTTAAATCGGTGGACCAATTCATTTTGCTGATGAGCCAAGTGGGTCAGTGATTCACTGGTTTGTGCGATACTCGACATGGCTTGGAAACTTTCATCGGCGATGTTGTTAATATCTTCAATGCTGCGAGCAATGTCTGTTGATGTTTCACTTTGCTCTGCTGCTGCTTGTGAAATGTGCGTACTCATTTGGCTGATTTCGATGATTAGCGCCTGGATCTCTTCCATTGAGCTGTTCGCTTTTGATGCTTGCTCAACCGACATCTCCATATCGCTCATACAGCTTTGTATGACTTGGTTCGCCGATTGCGAGCTAGATTGCAGATTACTGATCATGGATTCAATTTCAGTGGTTGATTGAGTCGTTCTTGATGCGAGTACTCGTACTTCATCTGCCACTACCGCGAAGCCGCGACCTTGTTCACCAGCGCGAGCCGCTTCAATTGCCGCGTTCAATGCCAGTAGGTTGGTTTGCTCCGCAATGTTGCGGATCACATCAAGGATAGACCCAATTTGACCACTCATCTTTTGTAGCTCAGAAACTGCGGAGACCGATTCGTTCAAACGTGTTTCTAGTTGATTAATGGTTGAGATGTTACTGCTCATAACATTTCTGCCTTCTTCAGAGGCAGATTCGACGCGTTGCACCATTTCTAGCGAGCCTTGCGCACTTTGCGCGACTTCCTGCACTGAATGAGACATTTCTGTCATCGCGGTAGCGACGTTTGCCGTTTGTTCGCGTTGAGAGCTCAATTTAATTTGTGCTTGCGAAGAGGTGCGTTCGTTGGTTGTCGCGGTTGACGATAGGTTTTCTGACGCTTCGTTGAGTTTCACCAAGATCTCGTGAAGGTTGTCGGCGAGTGAGTTAATGTGTCCACTCACACGGCTGAATTCGTTGTTATAGCGAATGTCGATACGCTGTGTCATATCACCTTCAGTCAGGCTTTCTAACACTTTTAGAATACGAGTCAACGGTTCGCGAACGCTTTGAGCGATGTGGTAGCCAATCGCTGTCGCGAGTAAAACGACAATAACGCCAATGATGATGGCTTTCGTTACACCCGCCGAATATATGTCACCTGCGTCTGCCAATGATTCATTGAGCTTATCTGTTGCGGTTGTCGTGAATTGCTCAAGAATCGCCATGGTTGAATCCACTTTATTTGCTAGGTTGGCGATATTGTTATACAAAGCGGCGCGAGCATTGAGGTAATTATTATGTTGGTCTAGCACACCGCCACGCATACCAACGTCACGAGTAAATTGCTCTACAGATTCGCCAAAAGCTTTTTCTAGCTCAGGAAGCTGAGTCACCAACCCGCGGAATGCGTAATTCAAGTGCGTTACTGCTTTGCGGTTTTTAGCTACGGCTTGCGTAACAAACTCAGGGTTGGAACTGGCGAGGGCATCAGAGGTAATTACTTCGGCATCTTTTAACTTGATAAAGTAGCTCTTTGCCATGACTTTGACAGAAATGCTGGTTTGATCTGCCACATATTCTTTAAGACCAACCGAAAGTTCGGTATTCAGTTTTTGGAAGCGGCGTGAGGATTTTTGCACTTCTTCTTGAGCCGCAAACATTGCTTCGTAGTTGTCCATGGCCTCTAGAGCTTCTGTAAAATAGCTCTGCTCTAACGTTTTTAACTGAGAAAACGGTTCGGCAAGAGAAGGGTAGATTTGGCTTGCGGTTTTCAGTTGAGCCAATGTGGATTCGAAGCGCTGTTGAGATCTAGCAAATTCCTGACGCATTTCATCCATGCGTTGTTTATTCTCTGTTGTCAGGAAGTCTTTAAATGATTTGTCGGCAGAAAGCAGCTCAACACTGGTTTGATTAGATAACGATACCAACGGTAGGGATGATTTAGAAACCGTGCCAAATTTTCCGTGAATAGCACTCATTCCTCCCATCATAATGGCAATTGTGACGGCAAATAGGATGATGATCAGTGCAAAGCCGGCATACATCCTTTTAATAACTGAACCTCGCATAAGTGAGCTTCCTCTCCCAAAAATAGACAAGCTACCCAAGCATTTTTGAGTTTACTTGGGTATAAAAATAATAATTGTCTTAAAAAAGTAACAAAATTCATTGGATTGTATTCAGTTTGTGACGCGCATTTTATGACGCACACGACAAAAAAAGCTTCGTTAATTAGCATTTGATTAATAATGTTAAGTGAACACTGTTTTTATTGAGCTCCGCTTTTGGTTGGCGCATACTAATTGGGGTCTAATTACGTTTATAAAATGGAGTCCTCATGGCGGAAGAAACGATCTTTAGTAAAATTATTCGCAAGGAAATCCCTGCCGATATCCTTTATCAAGATGATTTGGTGACTGCGTTTCGCGACATTAACCCTCGCACACCAAGCCATATTCTCATTATTCCGAATAAACTGATCCCAACAACGAATGATGTAGAAGCTGAAGATGAAGCAATGATGGGGCGTTTGTTCACTGTTGCTAGAAAGTTAGCGAAAGAAGAAGGTATTGCTGAAGACGGCTATCGCCTGATCGTTAATTGTAATCCACATGGTGGCCAAGAGGTTTACCATATTCACATGCACCTACTAGGCGGCCGCCCTCTAGGTCCAATGGTATTGAGCTAAGCTTTTAAAAGTGGGTGGTGATTCACCCACTTCTTTTTCCTGTCGAATGACACATTTGTGGAGATAAATGTGAAACTAGGTGTAAAGCTGTTAGGGCTGATGAGCTGGGCTTTAATGGCCTCTGGCTGCGCGAATTTATCTGCGGGCAATCTGTTTAGCCATTACAGCAACCAGAATCAAGAAGTTTATCAAGCCGTTGTTGCAGGGGAATATGCCAAAGCAAAACAACTTCAATCAAGTGAAGTGGGTGGCGAGATACTTGGCAATTTTGAAAAAGGTCGTATCTCTTTTCTTGCTGAAGATTACCTAACAAGTTTAAATGCGCTAGAAAGCAGCGATCGTGCTGTACGTGTTCAACAAGATCGTGCGACGATATCTGTGTCAGACACGGCAACGAGCGTCGGCTCTCTCGCAGTGAACGACAATCTCCAAGACTATCATCCCGCCGATTACGAACTTGGCTTTTTGCACCTGTATCTAGGACTAAATTACTTACAGAAAAACGATTTAGAAGGGGCACTAGTTGAAGTGCGTCGAGCTAATCAAGTTCAGGAAGCAGCAAGAAAGGCGCGTGAAAAAGAGCTAAAAGCAGCAGAGAAAGACCTTAACAAGCAAGGCATGTCTGCCAATTTAGGCAGTGTGTTAGCGAACTACCCTGATGCTGGTAAAAAACTAAGCGCGGTACAAAATGGTTATCTGTTCTATCTTTCTGGCTTGTTATATGAAGCGTCGCGAGACTTAAACAGTGCTTATGTTGATTACCGACGAGCACTCGCTGTAATGCCAGACAACAAGCAAGTTGTGGAAAGCACCTTATACGCTGCTAAGAAGCTGGGCATGCGTGAAGACTTGCGCATGCTAGAGAAGCGGTATGGTAAAGCACCTTCTGGATTAACTCAGTCACAAGGGCGAGTCATCGTTATTGATGAGCAGGGTGTTGTTGAGGCGATGAAAGGGTGGCGTATTGATTTACCAATTTACGACAGTCGCGATAATGGCGCGATTTATTCGTTGGCGCTTCCTTATTATCAGAACCGAGGTGCTCAACGTTTTAGCGATGTTGTTTTAAATGGTCAGATATTGCCTTCCAGTACGCTGACTGATGTTAATGCGATGGCGCAAAACGATCTTAATGAACGTCTTACTACAATAGTGATCCGTCAAGCTCTTCGTGTTTGGGCAAAAGATCGAATCCGAAAAGAGGCGGCGAAAAAAGGCGATGATGTAGGCAACATACTTTTCAATGTATGGAACACATTGACCGAACAGCCAGATACAAGAAGTTGGCAAACATTGCCAGCGCAAGTGAAAACGGCTTCAAAAATCGTGAAACCGGGAACACAAAGTTTAAACTTGGGTGATCAAACCTATCAGTTTGAAGTGCCTGCACAGCAGACTACATTGGTATGGGTATCTCGTCAGGGAGCACACTCAACCGTGTGGCATAAACAGCTAGGGAGACTGTAATGAAAGCATGGCTTGTTTGTTTAGCAATGGCTATTGGTTTAGTTGGATGCGCCGAAAACACGGCTGGTATTCGAATTGATGGCCAAACGCAAAAAGTATTTTTTAATGATAACGTTTTAGGTAGTCGCTTATTAGTTGACAACATCACCACCACTTACGTTGATGATCGCCCACGAGGAGTCGTGCTGCTGAGTAGCAATTACAAAGGTGATCAGCACATTCTTTACCGATTTTATTGGTATGACAACAATGGTTTAGAAGTGAATACCAAACCTGGTCCGTGGCGAAAAATGATTGTGCGCGGATTTGAGCAAGTCACGTTATCTGAAGTTACTGTGAATCCAAATGGCACAAAATTCCGTGTGCAAATTAGAGAAGCACAAGACGATTAATCTTAACGGCTCTGCCGAAGCTGCCGCGCTAACGATGCGCTGGTATTGAAAAACTAAGGAACTCTCATGAAAAAAAGTATTATTGCTCTTTTAGGTCTTGCCGTCATTTTAGGTGGCTGTTCTAACAAAGTCTCTTACGGCGATGCGCAAGCAACAGAAACCACGACTATCGATTTTGGCTCAACAGATTTACAAAAAATCGCGGCTGAAATGGTGGATAGCATGATGATGTCGGGCTCTGTAGCAGCAATTACTCGTGACCAACGTCCTATCGTTTTTGTTGAGCGAATTAAGAACAAAACCAGTGAACATATTGACACTGAATCCATTACTGACACGATCTCTACTAAGATGTTGAACTCAGGTAAGTTCCGTTTTGTTGATATGGATCGTGTTGAGTCTGTGCGTGAACAACTTAACTTCCAAAATACGGATGAGCTTGTTAACCAAAGCACAGCGATCCAATTTGGTAAAATGGTTGGTGCTCAATACATGCTTTACGGCAACCTATCTAGCATTGTGAAAAATGCAGGTAGCGATAAAGATGTATACTACAAGATGACCATGCGCCTAATGGACCTAGAAACAGGTTTGATTGAGTGGGCGGATGAAACTGAAATTCGTAAAGCGCAATCTAAGAGCCTATTCGGTCTTTAATCGAACAGGGTGGAGAAGTCATCAATGGCATGGTTTTCTTGGCAACAAGCAAAACAGTTAGATCCGAGTCTTAACGCTCTCGATGGCTTCTTTACGGAGCCTCCGGTAAAACTACAAACTGTTACCGGGGGGCTCACCAACCGTTGTTGGCGGTTGGAATCTTCTCAAGGCCTTGCATACATCTGGCGACCGACCAGTCATGTCTGCAAGGCTTTTTCAATTTCTCGTCACAGTGAATATCAAGTGCTGAATGCAGTCTCTTCATTGGAAATTGGCCCCAAGCCAGTTTTTATTCATGAGCAAGGGTTGCTGGTGGAATGGATAGAAGGAGAGGCACTGACGGAGTCAGGCTTAGCACTAAGCGATTTATTATCCATTGCGGCGAAGATTCATCAATATCCGATAAGCGCAATTCCTTTGGTTCCATTTTCATATATTTCTCGCATCGATCATTATTGGCTTGAGCTTGATGGTCAGTATGTGGGTACGGAGTTTGAGGCTTTGTACATGAAGTGGAGCACGGAACCGAACGTTGCACCTGTTCCGCTTGCCCTATGTCACTTCGATCTGGGGTGTTACAACCTAGTGCGAGGGGAGAGTGGGGTGAAAGTCATTGATTGGGAGTATGCCGGGATTGCTGACCCTAGGCTAGATTTGACCTTAACTATTCAGGTCGCGAATGCGCCTGTGGAAGAAGCGGTAAAGCAGTATTGCCAAATTCGAGGTATCGAAGATGTGTCTCTTTGGCTGAGAGGTGTACACGCTTGGCAACCAAGAACCTTGGTGATGGCGATGCTCTGGTATCTACTTGCCTATAAATTGTGGGGAACTGAACAATACTTAAACAGTGCGTATGAGTTGAAAGGCTCATTGTGTATGGAAGATCACTGTTTTGAGAACTCGTGATATTTTCCCCTTTAACAGTAAGGAAATAGTGGTAGTTTTAATAAAAGTACCAGATACACACAGGGAGAGGTACACATGATTATTTACTTACACGGCTTTGACAGTACAAGCCCGGGTAACCACGAAAAAGTTCTTCAACTGCAATTTATCGACGACGACGTTCGTTTTATCAATTACAGCACCCTTCACCCAAAGCACGACATGCAACACTTGTTAAAAGAAGTGTCTAAAGTTATCGATCAATCTGATGACCCAAACCCATTAATCTGTGGGGTTGGTTTAGGTGGTTACTGGTCTGAGCGAATTGGTTTTCTATGCGGTATCAAGCAAGTGATGTTCAACCCGAACTTGCACCCAGAAAAAACGATGGCTGGTCGAATCGATCGCCCAGAAGAGTACGAAGATATCGCAACAAAATGTGTTGATCAGTTCCGAGCGAAAAATCAAGCTCACTGCTTAGTGATTCTCTCTAAAGATGATGAAGTGCATGACAATTCGAAAACGGCAGCTGAGCTAGAAAAACACTATCAGATCATTTGGGATGAAACTCAGTCTCATAAGTTCAAAAAAATCTCTCATCATTTACAAGCGATAAAGGCATTTAAAAATACTTATTAATGTTGAGTGTAGACAGTAAAGCGGCGTTTTTATCGGCTGCTTTGCTGCGATTCCTTCTCTTGAGTATGCCGAGCCACTGTCTCTTTGAAAGGCACATTTTCTTGGTTTAACGCTTTGAATATTGTGTTCTCCTTACCGTTTTCTTACTTCCCTCCTATGTAGCACGAACACCTTGTTGTAGAGTAGTCGAAAAGTAGTCAATCCATACTCGTTACACGGATTTTGGTTGCCTTCAAAGTTGGTCTCTATATAATGAACCGGACTAAAATAATTTGATAAATATCAAAAAAAATTGAGAGCGAGTAATAAACTTGCCCAAAAACTTCTGGCGTCGTATGCGTACCAGATAAACATGCCAAACCCTGACAAGTCATTGATAGATAAAGAATCAAAGTGGGTGGTAGTTTTTTAATCCAAGTAATTGAGACACCTCTAAGAACCAAGAATTCATCGGTTGGATGGATGCCACAAATGTTTGTGAGTCATGCATCGAGCTGAACCCCATATATTCATTTTTGTAGAGGAAAATCATTGTGACACGCATTATCGTTGTAGGCGGCGGTGCAGGTGGTCTTGAGTTGGCAACTAAGCTTGGTCGAACTCTAGGTCGCAAAAACCGTGCGCAAATTACGCTAGTCGATCGAAAAGCGAGCCACTTGTGGAAGCCATTATTGCATGAGGTTGCTACAGGTTCTTTGGACGAAGGAGTAGATGCACTGAGCTATCGAGCTCATGCAAAAAACCACAGCTTCGACTTCCAAATGGGTAGTCTTCAAGACATCGACCGTGAACGTAAAGTGATCATCTTAAGTGAGCTTAAAGACGAACACGGTGAACTTCTTATGCCAAGCCGTGAGCTAGAATACGACATTCTAGTGATGGCGATTGGCTCGACATCAAACGACTTCAACACGCCTGGCGTTCGTGAAAACTGTATTTTCCTAGACAGCCCTGAGCAAGCACACCGTTTCCGTACAGAAATGAACAACGAGTTCCTAAAGCTGCACGCGAAAAACGGCAACGGTACGGTCGATATTGCGATTGTTGGTGCTGGTGCAACTGGCGTTGAACTATCAGCTGAGTTACATAATGCTGTTAAAGAGCTGCGCACTTATGGCTTCGGTGATCTTGATTCTAGCAAGTTGAACGTCAATCTGATTGAAGCAGGTGAGCGTATTTTACCAGCGTTACCTCCACGTATTTCTTCTGCTGCTCATCAAGAGTTGGTGAAGTTGGGCGTAAACGTGCGCACCGCCACTATGGTGACTAAAGCTGAAAAAGATGGCCTTACTACAAAAGATGGTGAGAAGATCCCAGCTCAAATCATGGTTTGGGCTGCGGGTATCAAAGCTCCAGACTTTATTAAAGATATCGCTGGCTTAGAAACGAACCGTATCAATCAGCTTGTAGTGAAAAACACACTACAGACAACACGAGATGATGACATCTTTGTTATTGGTGACTTAGCACAATGCACCCAGTCTGACGGTTCGTTCGTGCCGCCACGCGCTCAAGCTGCACACCAAATGGCAAGCCAGGCATTTAGTAACATCGTCGCGAAGATCAACGGGCGCGAGTTGAAAGACTATGTATATAAAGATCACGGTTCATTAGTGTCTCTAAGTCGCTTCTCAACCGTTGGTAGTCTGATGGGGAACCTAACTAAAGGGTCGATGATGGTAGAAGGCCGTATTGCTCGTGTCGTTTACATCTCATTGTATCGCATGCACCTAATGGCGTTGCACGGTGTATTCAAAACCGGTCTGATGATGCTCGTCGGCCGCATTAATCGCGTGCTGCGTCCAAACCTTAAGCTGCACTAAGGTTTTAAATCCACTCTGTGTGGATGTGTTGTATCTTAAAAAATGCAGAAGCCACCGCAAGTCGGTGGCTTTTTGTTTATGTTAGATCTGTCGGTAAAAGTGAGAACACAACGCCATCTTTAGGCTTACCCTGAAAAATAAACCGGTTTCTGGCGATGGCTTCTTTTTGTGCACCGACGGACTCAATTAAGGCTTGGCTAGCTTCGTTGTCGGGGTCACAAACAATCTCTAGTCGAGTTAAACTTAGCTTTGCGAAGCAGAATTCTGCTAAGGCTTTAACGGCTTCTTGGGCATAACCTTGCCGTTGATAGCGGTCGGCAACCCAGTAACCAATACTCGCCATATTAAACGTATGATATAACTCATTAACCGCTGCCATTCCAACCAAAGTGTTACTTTGCCGCTCATAGATACCGAAACCAAAAGCCTCAGTTTTGACCCAGTTAAGACGGGTTGCCAACAGAAAGTCCTGCGCGGTTTTCAATGTGACGTTTTTATCACACCAGTCAAGCCATTGGTGCAGCGAAGGGGATTCTGCAAGTAGTCGTTGTAGTGAATGTGCTTCTTCAGCAGGGATGAGCTTGAGCGCTAAGCGGGGCGCAATGATTTCAAAGTCTGGACTCATGAACTAATACGACTTCCATGTTGAGTGTAAGTAAATTGAAAGCTGTCTATTTATACTTGAACGCAGCTATTTTCCTTGCTCTGCGTTGGTTAGGAATAACTGAGGTATAGCAGATAAAAACAAAGCGCAGCTTTGCTGCGCTTTGTCGAACCGCTCGTGCTTATCGAACCCGACGAACTTGAATGATCATACCCATCAACGGGTTATCTAGGTAATGAGTCTCGCTGCTACGCATACGACGTTTTTGATCCATTCGATAACTCTTCAGGAATTTCTCTTCGGTTACTGTCGGCGATATTTCTGCCAAGTTACCAACTTGGACGTTACCATCTACTTCACCTAAGTCATCCGCCAATTGCTCAGTTGAGGTTGGTTCAAAACGCACCTCTCTAACACTTGGTTCGCGCAGATCTAGTGTTGTTTCAGCGAAGAGGTAATGCTGTACGTATATTTGGAATCGACCATCTAGTTCATATAAAGGACCATTGACCGTCTCTTCACTGTAACCGTCGCTGGAAAATGTTTGATTACTATTGCCATTGATTGGGCGGCCATCTGCTTGATAAGAATCAGAGAAATCTCGCCCGCCAACGATGCGGAAAATTGGGGCGCTAGATTTACCTCGGTCACCTTGACGCCAGGCTACGTGTTTAAGCACTTTAAAGCCGGCATGATTATTTAGTGCCGCTTCTTGCGCGTTGAGACGGAAAGAAGAACTTGGCAAAAGCGTCACGCCTTTAGAGCGGCGGTAGGATTCACTCTCTAGGCTACCGACATTTTCCATATCGATTTTTGGCAGTTGATTCGGCCAAGATTCTGTTGTGCTTTCAGCGTCGACTGCTCGCTTGAAAATGATCACTTCAATATCAAATTGGCGCTGTGCCCAAGAGGGCATTGAGACACATAGAAGCAATAACGGGATCAGTATTCTCATTCGACTATTAGCTCGTTGGTAATAAATTCTGTTTAAAATCATTCAGTAAGTCTTGAACAAACTGAATGCGTTTACGTCGGTCCACCAATGGTACGCTAAACTTGAACTTAGTTGGACCTTCCATTGCAAATTTTTGCGGCTGTGATTGCAGCAGTTTAACTAAATACGCTGGATTTATGTCAGCATCAGGGTAAAACTCGATAAATCCACCTTTATCATGGGCTTCTATCTTTTTCGCTTTTAAACTACCAGCCGAAATTTTCAATTCTGAGACGGCAAGTAAGTTCTTTGTTGCGTCTGGAAGCAGACCAAAGCGATCAATCAGTTCCACTTTTAGCTCTGATAGTTCATCACTGCTTGTGACACTCGCAATGCGTTTGTACATCGACAGTCGTGTGTTTACATCCGGAATGTAATCATCTGGTAAGAGCGCTGGGATTCGCATTTCCACTTCAGTTTGCTCACGAAGCAGCTCATCCAAAGATGGCTCCTTGCCTTCTTTTAATGCTTGCACTGCTTGTTCCAGCATTTCCATATAAAGTGTAAAACCAACGGATTGAATTTGCCCACTTTGCTCATCACCAAGCAGCTCACCAGCACCACGGATTTCTAAATCGTGGGTTGCTAACGTAAAGCCAGCACCTAAGTCTTCCAGTGAAGCAATCGCATCAAGACGCTTGATGGCATCTTTGGTCATGGCTTTTGGATGTGGCGTTAATAAGTAAGCATAGGCTTGATGGTGCGAACGTCCAACACGGCCACGTAATTGATGCAACTGCGCCAAGCCAAGATTGTCCGCACGATCCATGATTATGGTATTCGCCGTTGGTACGTCGATACCGGTTTCGATGATGGTTGTACACACCAACACATTAAAGCGCTGATGGTAGAAGTCATTCATGATTCGCTCAAGTTCGCGCTCGCGCATTTGACCATGAGCCACGGTAATGCGTGCCTCTGGGATGAGTTTCTGTAAGTCTTCTGCCGTTTTTTCAATGGTTTCAACCTGATTGTGCAGGAAGTAAACCTGACCACCACGCATAATTTCACGCAGTACCGCTTCACGGACCACTGGCTCTTCTTTTTGTCGAACAAAGGTTTTAATGGCTAAACGGCGTGCAGGAGGTGTCGCGATGATCGACAGGTCTCGCATGCCACTCATTGCCATATTCAGTGTGCGTGGAATTGGTGTTGCGGTGAGGGTAAGAATGTCCACATCCGCACGCATTGCTTTGACTTTTTCTTTTTGACGAACCCCAAAGCGGTGTTCCTCATCAACGATCAACAAACCTAAATCTTTGAATTTAATGTCGCTCGAAAGCAGCTTATGCGTACCAACGACAATATCGACTTTACCATCGGCAACGTCTTGCAGAATGACTTTTTGTTCTTTGGCAGATTTAAAACGAGACAGTACTTCAACTCGGATTGGTAAGTTGGCAAAACGGTCACGGAAGTTTTCGAAATGCTGCTGAGCAAGCAAGGTTGTTGGTACGAGTACGGCGACCTGTTTACTGTTATCCGTTGCGACAAATGCTGCGCGCATAGCGACTTCCGTTTTACCAAAGCCCACGTCACCACACACTAAGCGATCCATCGCTTTTGCCTGGCACATGTCTGACAAGACGGCATTGATGGCCATCGCTTGGTCATCTGTTTCTTCAAACGGGAATGTTGCTTTAAATGTTGCGTATTGCCCACGATCTAGCTCAAATTTGAAGCCCGGTTTTAATTCTCGTTTTGCATACACATCCAGCAATTCTGCCGCGACATCACGCACTTTTTCTGCCGCTTTACGACGTGCTTTTGCCCACGCTTCACCACCTAATTTATGCAGTGGCGCACTCTCTTCAGCGCCGCCAGAATAACGGCTGATAAGATTCAGTGATGAAACTGGCACGTAGAGCTTGGCATCGTTTTGATACTCAAGGGTGACGTATTCCGTTTTCATACCACCGGCTTCAAGTGTTTGTAAACCGATGTAGCGGCCAATACCGTGATCAATATGAACCACAGGTTGGCCGGGTTTTAGTTCGGCAAGGTGGCGAATAACGGTGTCACTGTTGACGGCTTTTTTATCTTTGCGGCGTCGCTGGATAACACGGTCACCGAGTAGATCACTTTCACAGATCAGAGCGAAGTTCAGCTCTTCGTGAATGAAACCATGCTCTGCTGCGCCTAAGACCAAGCTGAATCGATCACCCGAGTCTAGAGCTTGGTAAAGTGAGCCATGTACGACTGGCCGAACTTTGATGCCTTGCAACAGCTCCGTTAGTGCTTCACGACGACCTTCTGACTCTACCGAGAAAACGATTTTGCCGCTGAATTGCTCACTAAACTGACGAAGGCGCGAGAGCGGCTCTTTATTTTGTTGTTGAACGCCAAGCTCGGCTAACGATTGTACTGGTAGGTTTTGACGACCGGCACGCTTAACCACTTTATCTAGGCTCAATTGAGCGATAGGGAGCTGTTTTAGTTGACTGAAAAGTTCGTCTTTTTTCAACCAAAGCTGTTCAGGAGTCAAAAGAGGACGCAGCGGATCAACTTTTTTCTGGTCGTATCGATATTCGACATCGGTTAAGAAAGTATCGACCGCAGATTCGATATCACCATATGTGATGACTTGAGAGTCTTCTGGCAAATATTCAAATAAAGTCTCGGTATGGTCAAAAAACAGCGGCTGCCAATACTCAATACCAGCGGGCCACGTGCCTTTGGTCACTTGCATGTAGATTGATTCAGGCTCGCGGCGTGCGTCGAACTGGGTGCGCCAACGTGTACGGAAATCTTCAATCGCTTCTTTAGTGGTTGGGAACTCATGTGCAGGCAGCAATTGGATTTGCTGAATATCGTCGATAGAGCGTTGGTTCTCTGGATCAAACGTGCGAATGGTATCTATTTCATCATCAAAGAAGTCGATGCGGTACGGGTCATTGCTGCCCATAGGAAAGAGATCCAGAATAGACCCACGACTTGCATATTCACCTGGCCCAAATACTTGATCTACATGGCGGTAGCCTGAATTTTCAAGTTGTACACGTAACTTCTCTAGCGAGAGCCGATCACCAGTTTTCACCATTAAAGTGTGTTGCAACAGAAAATCACGTGGCGATTGGCGTTGCAATACTGTACTGACCGGGACGATGGTTATGCCATCACGTTGACTTGGCAGTTGGTATAGGCGTGCGATACGTTCAGAGATGATTTCTTGATGCGGAGAAAAGTTATCGTAAGGCAGCGTTTCCCAGTCGGGGAACAGGCTTACCGTTTGGTCGGTGAATTGCTCAATCTCTGCCTGAAGCTTTAAAGCGATTTGCGGGTCAGGCACAACGAGTAGCGAGTGACTCGAATGCTGCTTGGCCAGCTCTGCAATGGCTAGAGGTAGAGCTGCGCCCGGCAAATTACCTAGCTGTTTTTTGTCGCCACGCTCTGAAGGGTTTGTGACGGAAAGAATCGTTGCTTTTGTCATAGGAATTATTTTTTATCTCGCTCCATCGAGCGCTGACGTAAAAGTTTTTGTTGTTGATACAGTGCCGCCTTTATCAGTAAATCTTGATCAGATTCTCGGAGCATCTTGTATCTAAGCGTGATAATGAAATCTTGCTCTGAAGCATCACATTCTTCTACTTGAGCGTAACAGTAAATCGCCGCAGCAGGGTGATCGAGGAACAGTTTAACACGAACGAGTTGTTGAGTAGTTAACGCTGTATCTGAGCGGAAACTGAGTTGACTAGCACCAAACTGCGTCGTTTGATATCGAATGGAGGCGTCATCTTGTTGTGAAAGCATAAAGCTCAACAAGAGGTTAAGTTTCGCGTTTTGCGTATCAAGCAAGTTGATCACATGCTTTAACTCTTTGTTTTTCAGCCCTAGACGCGCGTTGTCTGCCAACATATCTAAGTGACTAAATTCACTGGCGACAATAAATGGTGCTGGAATTTCGGAGGCAAATGTTTCTTCATCTGGCAAAGCAAAGTCCGCACTCAACGTTTCGACGTTGATGGTGAGGTTATGATGGACGGTAAAGTATTCTTGCTCTGTCATATAGTCGATCCTTTTGCCAGTGAGCGCTCCTTGCTCACTCAACAAACAAAGAGAAATAGGGCACTGATTATCGCTAACTGAATGAAGTTATCAAGTTTAGCCGATTTGTCCTTGAACTTTTTGCCCTAAATACAGACTTATTGCATGTCGTTGACAAATTTAGCGATTCTCTTGTCTTCTTAATGAGAAGAGTAAGGTAAGATAATCCGCTAAAGCTTTATATCAAAACAACCAGTTGGTTTGTCTTATATGTATCATCCTATCTCATTGTTTATTGGCTTAAGGTATCTTCGGGGACGCTCTGGAGATAGGTTCAGCCGATTTGTTTCTTATATGTCGACGGCGGGTATTACGATCGGTGTAATGGCGTTGGTGACGGTTCTTTCTGTGATGAACGGGTTTGAATCGCAGTTAAAAGAACGCATTTTAGGTGTGCTACCTCATGCCGTGGTTTCGCAACACGATGGAAAAACGCCTATGACCGAGTCTGCCCCTCCATTTGTTCAAGCGATGTCGAGTGAATCTCAGCCGGAGCCTATCGTTAGAGGAGAGGCTGTTATTCAGAGTTCTGCACAGCTGACGGCTGGTTACCTCATCGGTATTGAACCTAAGAAAGGCGATCCGATTAGCAACCATTTGATTGCCGGACGATTATCGTCACTTCAAGCAGGTGACTACAATGTATTTTTGGGTCACAGTTTGGCGCGTTCACTAAAGGTCTCAATCGGGGATAAAGTGCGCTTGATGGTGACCAACGCAACGCAGTTTACCCCACTTGGCCGTATTCCTAGCCAGCGAAACTTTACTGTCTCAGGCATTTTCAATACGGGATCGGACGTTGATGGTCAATTAATGATTGTGAACATGACGGATGCATCTAAGCTGATGCGTTTCCCTAAAGACACGGTTTCTGGTTGGCGTGTCTTTTTCTCTGACCCATTTATGGTGACGGATTTTGCTGACCAACCCATGCCTGATGGGTGGCAATGGAGTGATTGGCGCGAACAGCGTGGTGAGCTTTTCCAAGCGGTGAAAATGGAAAAGAACATGATGGGACTTATGCTAGGTCTAATTGTGGGTGTCGCTGCATTCAATATTATCTCCGCTTTAATCATGGTGGTAATGGAGAAACAATCAGAAGTCGCAATATTGAAAACTCAAGGCATGACTCAATCTCAAGTGATGACCATTTTCATGGTGCAAGGTGCAAGTAGTGGTGTAATTGGCGCGATTGTTGGTGGCGCTGCGGGCGTGATCTTGTCACTTAATCTAAATGCGATTCTTGAATCTGCTGGTGTGGCGCTATTCAGCTTTGGTGGTCATCTACCCATCTTGATTGATTCACTGCAAATTCTTTTAGTGGTGGTATTGGCGATTGCTCTTAGCCTTGCTGCTACGCTTTATCCTTCTTATCGAGCATCTTCTGTTAAACCTGCTGAGGCACTTCGCTATGAATAAGCTATTAGAATGTCGTGATATTCGTAAAGTCTACCGAGAGGGTTCGTTAGATACGGAAGTGTTGAAAGGCGTAAGTTTCGATATCGACAAAGGGGAGTTGGTTTCTATTGTTGGCTCTTCTGGTTCGGGAAAAAGTACCTTATTGCATATTTTAGGTGCGTTAGATGACGCAACTCATGGTGAAGTTGATTTTCTAGGGCAAAACCTATCAGCTTTGAGCTCGAACAAACAGGCGGCATTACGCAACAAGCACCTTGGTTTTGTATACCAGTTTCATCACTTATTGGCTGACTTTACTGCGCTTGAAAATGTGGCGATGCCACTGATGATTGGCGGTGCTAAAGTAGCGGATGCAAAACAGGCGGCTAAAGCGCTGTTAGATAAAGTTGGTTTGAGTCATCGGATGCAACATAGACCCTCCGAGTTATCGGGCGGTGAGCGTCAGCGTGTTGCGATTGCGCGTGCATTGGTGAATAAACCTGATCTGGTCTTGGCTGATGAACCTACGGGGAACTTAGATCACAATACGGCACTGTCTATCTATGATTTGATGCGCGAGCTCAATAAAGAGTCAAACATTGCATTTTTGGTTGTCACGCATGACAAAGAGCTGGCAGCAAAAATGGATCGTCAAATGCACATGCAAGATGGTTTGCTCGTAGATCGTTTTGTGACTGATACAGCATCTGCGGAGGGCTAGTTTTGTTTACCTCTTTAGCTTTGATGATTGGTGGTCGCTTCAGTCGAGCGAAAAAGCGCAACAAGATGGTGTCTTTCATATCGCTTTCTTCGACCATTGGTATTGCGGTTGGCGTTGCTGTGATCATTATCGGTTTGTCTGCAATGAATGGCTTTGAGCGCGAGCTGCAATCGCGTGTGTTGTCTGTGATCCCACACGGCGAGTTAGAAGGTGTTAATGGACCACTTCATGACTACACCAAAACGATGAATCAAGCTCTAAAACATGAACATGTTGTCGCGGCAGCACCGTACGTTCGTTTTACGGGTTTGGCAGAAAAAGGCAGTAAGCTAAAAGCGATAGAAGTTCGTGGCGTAGAGCCTACTTTCGAGCAAGCGGTGTCGAGCTTATCGAATTTTATTGATCAAGCAGCTTGGCAAAACTTTTATGCCGGTCAGCAGCAAGTGATCTTAGGCCGAGGTGTAGCAAACGAGCTAAATGTCGCCGTGGGGGATTACGTTACGTTAATGATTCCGCAAACAGGCGGCGCAAATAAAGTGCAGGCTCCTAAGCGTGTGCGCGTGAAGGTGTCAGGGTTCTTAACGTTGAATGGCCAAATCGACCACTCTCTAGCGTTAGTACCATTAGCTGATGCGCAGCAATACGCGAGGTTAGGGGGAGGGGTCACAGGCATTTCACTAAAAACTGACGATGTTCTCAATGCGCCTTCTATTGTTCGTGAGGTTGGTAGCATGGTTGATGTTTACGTGTATTTGAAAAGCTGGCAGCAAAAGTTTGGTTTTTTGTATCGCGATATTCAGCTCGTGCGCACCATTATGTACTTGGTGATGGTACTGGTGATTGGCGTGGCATGTTTTAATATTGTGTCTACGTTGATGATGGCAGTGAAAGACCGAGCGGCGGAAATTGCAATTTTGCGAACAATGGGAGCAAAAGATAGCCTAATCAAACGGATCTTTGTTTGGCAAGGTGTATTCTCTGGTGTATTTGGCAGTCTCGTCGGCAGTGTTATCGGTGTCTTAGTGGCGTTAAACCTGACTCCGTTAATTAAAGGGTTAGAGAGCTTAATTGGTCATCAGTTTTTATCGGGTGATATTTACTTTGTTGACTTCTTACCATCACAACTACACTGGCCAGATGTGGCATTGGTGTCAGTGACGGCGATAGTGCTTAGTTTACTTGCGACGTGGTATCCTGCTTCTCGTGCCGCAAGGTTGAATCCGGCGGCTGTACTGAGTTCTAAATAGCTGATTGTTTTACAATATGCGAAATACAAAAAAGGACCGAATTCGGTCCTTTTTTGTATTTATCCGACTTGAGTAACATCGCGTTTCATTCTAACTGTTAGATGCCCCTCAACTGATAGCTCAAATGCTGATTTTTACGCAGTAAGGTCTTATCTTATTTTGCGTTTTTGCCAGCTCCGTACCACGGAGTAGCGCCAAAGCCCTCGAATTCCGAAGTAGCCAATAATCGCGGATACAACCCCACAAATTGCGCAGCCCAATAGAAATGGAGGTCCAATGGTGCTCATTTGCTGCATGATGAATTCCCACGATAGTTCAAAGTGAAAAGGTTGCGGGGGAAGACGCATCACTAGAGCACCTAGCTTGTACGCAAAGTAAAATAGCACAGGCATAGTGATAGGGTTGCTGATCCATACCAAAGCGACGGAGAGGGGCAGATTGACACCCAACATAATGGCCAAACCAGCGGCCATGATCATTTGGCTCGGCAGCGGAACAAAAGCCATAAATAACCCGACAGCAAAAGCCCCTGATGCCGAGCGGCGGTTTAAGCACCACAAGTTTGGGTTGTACAACACATTGCCGAAGACCTTCAATGCTTTTTGGCGTTTGATCAATTCATGATCTGGCATGAAGCGTTTTATCAGCTTTCTAGGCATAGGACAGCATGACTCTCTCAGAAAAAAGTTGGACCTTGGCGTTATTTTTAGCGAGCGTAATCTCGTCAGCTTGGTGGCCGACAATACCAGATTGGCGTTGGTTGCTGCTGGGAATAATAACCACTGGCTCAATAATCAAATTACGTCGTGGCTTAATTAGCATAGGCGCAATTGCGGGCTTTATGGTTGTCATCGTCCACGGCAATGTATTGGAGTCTCAGAGACAAGCCCTTTTTCAAGCAGGGGAGAATATTACCATAATTGGTAAAGTTGACAGCCCTTTTACGCAAATAAGTCACGGTTATGAAGGTATTGTCGCTATAGAAGCGGTAAATTCTCAAACTCTGTTACCTTTTCTTAAACCTAAAATCCGTCTTATTACGCCTTTTCCACTCGATGTTAACAGTGAGTTTACGACATCCATCTCGTTAAAGCCGATTACAGGTCTACGCAACGAAGCTGGCTTTGATGCTGAAAAGCACGCGATGGGTAAAAATATTATCGCCCGAGCGGTTGTCAACAAAGACGCTAAGTGGATTGTTCGTTCTAATGTATCTCTGCGTCAATCCATTATTGCCGATGTCGCTGATGATGTGTCTTCCCTTCATCATTTCTCGTTAATAAGTGCGTTAGTTTTTGCTGACCGTTCTTGGTTGTCTAAGGAAGATTGGCAAGCGCTCAGGGACAGTGGTTTACTGCATTTGGTCTCCATTTCTGGTTTACATATTGGTATGGCGTTTACTTTTGGGCTAGTCGTGGGCGGTACCGTTCGTTATCTATTACCCCAATAACAGTTGTTGCCTAGCTTATATGGGCTGATCTTCGCTGTTGCCTACGCTTGGTTAGCGGATTTCTCTCTGCCTACTACGCGAGCAGTGTCGGTATGCGTTGTTTACGTTCTCCTGAAGTATACTCTGGTGCACTGGACTTCTTGGCGAGTTCTTTTGCTTGCAGTATCTCTACAACTGCTTGTTCAACCTTTTGCATCCTACAGTATGAGCTTTTGGTTATCATACCTCTCCGTTTGTGCGGTATTGTTCGCAATTAATTTGATTCGACATCAAAGGGGAGGTTGGAAAGCGAGATTAAAAGCGTTATTGCTTACTCAATTGATGTTGAGCGCTTTAATCGTACCTGTTAGTGGCCATTTCTTCTCCGGTTTTAGTTTGTCCTCAATAGCCTACAACTTGGTATTTATTCCTTGGTTCGGATTTATCGTTGTACCTTTGATGTTTCTAGCCCTGTTCTCATCTTTGTTTCTTGAAATGATAGCGAAGCCTCTGTGGCATTTGGTGGACTGGTCATTACAGCCATTGAGCACGTCAATACAGTACGCAGTAGGTTCTTGGCAATCCATTAGCATGGAAATGACAATGCTGGTTATGGCGATAGTGGTTTGCTTAATATTTCAACGGTTCATGTCTCATTACGCGTGGTATTTGTTACTCGGCATCGTTATTAGTATCAAGCTTGCATCGAAGTATGAACCGAGTTGGCGTATCGATGTATTAGATGTAGGTCATGGCCTTGCAGTGGTTGTAGAAAAAGACGACAAGGTGTTGCTGTATGACACTGGTAAAGCATGGCAAAGCGGCAGTATCGCAGAGCAGGTCGTCACTCCGGTTTTGCATCAACGAGGTTATGAAAGCATAGATACACTGATTCTAAGCCATTTCGATAATGATCACGCAGGCGGCCGCTTTTTCATTGAAGATGCCTTTTCTCCACAGCGTAAATTTAGTAGTCAATTCTTTATCGGATATGAACCTTGCACTAGAGGCGACCAATGGAAATGGCAAGGATTAAACATGGAAGTGCTCTGGCCTCCTGCACTTGTTCAACGTGCGTATAATCCGCACTCCTGTGTATTACGACTTACTGACCCTATTTCTAACTTTAGTATGCTTTTTACTGGTGATATTGAGGCCATTAGCGAGTGGATATTGCTTAGAGAGCCCGGAAAGTTACAAAGCGATGTGATGCTAGTCCCTCACCACGGGAGTAAAAGTTCATCGAATCCTCGATTTATCGAGGCGGTGAGCCCGAGTGTGGCAGTTGCTTCTTTAGCAAAAAACAATCGATGGGGAATGCCAGCGGAAAATGTCGTTGCTTCATACCGAAAGCTTGGCATTACTTGGCTTGATACTGGTGAGGGTGGTCAGGTAAGCTTCTTTATTCACCGTGATAATTGGCGCTCAGAAACCAAACGTAGCGATACATTTGAGCCTTGGTATAGGCAGATGCTGCGTAAGGGAGTAGAATGAGAGTCTTAATGTAAGAAAATAAAGCACTTCTATGTCGATAAATACTGATGAAACGACTTGGCAGACGTTTAAGCGTCTATGGCAATTTATTCGCCTTTATAAGTCAGGTCTTGTCGTTGCAGTCATTGCATTAGTTATTAATGCCATATCAGATACCTATATGATTTCCCTGCTAAAACCACTACTCGATGAAGGTTTTGGGAACGCTGAATCTGATTTTTTACGCACGCTTCCATTGATTATTTTTGCCATGATGTTCATCCGTGGCATAAGTGGATTTGTCTCCACCTACTGTTTGAGCTGGGTATCTGGCAACGTAGTTATGCAAGTCCGTCGCATGGTGTTCAATCACTTTATGCATATGCCAGTGTCTTACTTTGATAAGGAAAAGACGGGCAATTTATTGTCGCGTATAACCTACGACTCAGAGCAAGTGTCAGCGGCAACTAGCCAAGCGTTGGTGAGCATTGTCCGTGAAGGCGCAAGTATCATTGGTCTGTTAGTTTTGATGTTTTACAACAGCTGGCAATTGTCGCTAGTGCTGTTTGCTGTTGCTCCCGTTGTAGCATGGGGTATTGGTGTTGTTTCTAAACGTTTTAGAAAAATATCCAAAAATATGCAGACCATGATGGGTAACGTAACTGCATCAGCAGAGCAGATGCTGAAAGGCCATAAAGTTGTGTTGAGCTATGGCGGCCAAGACATCGAACGTAAACGATTTGAAAAAGTCAGCAACCAAATGCGTCAACAAAGCATGAAGTTGGTGACGGCTCAAGCGGCGGCTAACCCTATCATCCAAATGATTGCATCACTTGCAATTGTTGCCGTTCTTTATTTAGCAAGTATTGATTCGATTAAAGAGCAACTGACTCCAGGTACATTTACTGTTGTCTTCTCTGCAATGTTTGGTCTGATGCGCCCACTTAAAGCGCTGACTAACGTTACTTCTCAGTTCCAACGTGGTATGGCCGCGAGCCAAACGCTCTTCGCGTTAATTGACCTCGAGCCTGAGAAAAACGAAGGTAAGTTGACAGTTAAACGCGCAAATGGCGATGTTTCAGTTAAAAACGTAAGCTTTACTTACACTGGTGCAGAAAAACCAGCATTGGAAAATGTCAGCTTCGATATTCCAAGAGGAAAAACGGTGGCGCTAGTTGGCCGTTCTGGCTCAGGTAAAAGTACCATCGCGAACTTGTTCAACCGCTTCTATGATGTTGACAGTGGATCTATCACATTAGATGGGCATGATATTCGTGATTACGAGCTAAAGAATTTACGTCAGCAATTTGCACTAGTATCGCAAAATGTTCATTTGTTTAATGACACGATAGCAAACAATATTGCGTACGCAACGGATGGTCAATATGAGCGCAGTGATATCGAGAAAGCGGCAACACTCGCGCATGCGATGGAGTTCATCGGCAAAATGGATGATGGACTTGATACCATGATTGGTGAAAATGGTGCTAGCTTGTCTGGTGGTCAACGCCAACGTGTTGCGATTGCGCGAGCTCTATTGCGTGATGCTCCAGTGCTGATTCTTGATGAGGCAACTTCGGCTTTGGATACCGAATCCGAGCGAGCTATTCAAGCTGCACTTGATGAGCTGCAAAAAGACAAAACGGTACTTGTAATAGCGCACCGCTTATCCACAATCGAGAAAGCCGATGAAATTCTTGTGGTTGATGATGGTGCCATCATTGAACGTGGCAACCACGCTGAGCTTATTGAGAAAAATGGTGCGTATGCACAATTGCACCGTGTTCAGTTTGGTGAATAAGCGCGGTGATTGAAAAAATCTGGTTTGAAAACCATCCAATAAAATACCTCTTGTGGCCGCTTTTGTGGCCACTGAGTTTATTATTTGGAGCGATAAGCAAGTCAAAGCGAAAGCAATACCAAACTGGCCGCAAGCAAGCTTATAATGCGCCTATACCTGTTGTTGTGGTTGGCAATATCACTGCTGGTGGCAATGGTAAAACACCAGTTGTTGTGTGGCTTGTTGAGCAACTACAGCAAATGGGCTTTAAGCCGGGGGTTGTTTCTCGTGGTTATGGGGCAAAGGCTCCTGCCTATCCGTTAGTGCTAAAAGAAGATACGCCAGCGAAGCATTGTGGCGATGAACCTAAGTTGATTCATCGCCGTACAGGAGCACCTGTTGCGGTAGATCCTGTGCGTTCAAATGCAGTGAAAGCACTGCTAGATTTGGATGTGGATATCATAATTACGGATGATGGATTACAACATTATGCGTTAGGCCGTGATATTGAGTTAGTGATTGTGGATGGGAATCGCCGGTTTGGGAATGAAAGCCTGATTCCATTAGGTCCTTTACGTGAAGGTATTGAGCGACTTAAAGAAGTCGACTTTATCATCACCAATGGCGGTCAAGCGCATACGGGCGAAATCGCAATGGCTTTAGCACCCTCTAAAGCTATTAATCTTAAGACTAAGCAACATGTGGATGTCTCGGAGTTGAAAGATCTCGTCGCATTTGCGGGCATTGGGCATCCTCCGCGTTTTTTTCATACACTAAACTCGATGGACGCAGATGTTAAAGTCACAAAAGGTTTTGCTGACCATCAAGACTTTGATCAACAAGAATTAGAAGCATTGGCTCAACAAGGGACCAATGTGATTATGACCGAGAAAGATGCCGTCAAGTGCAGCCATTATGCGCAAGATAATTGGTGGTATCTGCCTGTATCTGCCCAGTTTGAATCAAACGATGCAGAGCAAATTTTAAATAGAATAAAAGAGGTTAAAGCGGCTTATGGATCACCGTCTACTTGAGATTGTAGCTTGCCCTGTTTGCAAAGGTAAGCTGACGTACGATAAAGATAATCAAGAGTTGATCTGCAAATTGGATCGCCTTGCTTACCCGATCAAAGAGGGTATTCCAGTTCTGCTAGAGCCTGAAGCTCGCACTATGAGCATGGATGAGGGACGCTAATGTCTTTTACGGTTGTCATCCCTTCGCGCTACGCATCGAGCCGTTTGCCTGGTAAACCGCTAGCGGATATTGGTGGTAAGCCTATGGTTCAGTGGGTTTATGAACAAGCGCTACAAGCGGGTGCGGAAGATGTCATCGTTGCAACTGATGACGAGCGTGTTGCGAAAGCGGTTTCGTCATTTGGTGGTAAAGTTTGTATGACCTCTCCCCACCACGAATCAGGTACGGAGCGTCTTGCCGAAGTTGTTGAAAAAATGGCTATTCCGTCAGACCACATTATTGTTAATGTGCAAGGGGATGAGCCTTTGATTCCGCCGTCCATCATTCGTCAGGTTGCTGATAACTTATCTGGGTGTGAAGCCCCGATGGCGACGTTAGCTGTAGAAATAGACTCGGAAGAGGAAGTGTTCAACCCGAACGCTGTTAAAGTTGTCGCAGATGAGCAAGGTTATGCGATGTACTTTAGTCGAGCAACCATCCCTTGGGATCGCGATAACTTTGCTAAACAAGACAAAACCATTGCCAACCCATTAATGCGTCATATTGGTATTTATGCTTATCGAGCTGGTTTCATTAATACGTATGTCAACTGGGCACCAAGTGCATTAGAGCAGATTGAGTGTCTTGAGCAACTGCGAGTGCTTTGGTACGGTGAAAAAATTCATGTGGCGGTAGCGAAAGAAGCACCAGCGGCAGGGGTTGATACGCCCGAAGACCTAGAAGCCGTGCGCGCGATTGTTGCAAAGCAAGCGTAACAAATGCTCATATAGATTTAAGAATAAACAAGGCTCCTGAATTAGGAGCCTTTTTGTTTTACTTGTATCGAGGTATTAGTTAAATGTTAGTGTCGTATTGGTTCCGTTTAGGGCAGGTTGCTAACACCTCTCGGTGACCGGTGTCTTTCACTTCTTGGAGAATGACATCAAAGCCCCATAATCGGTACACGTGCTTTAGAACTTCTTCGTAACTATCATCAAGTGGGATGCGGTTGTGAGGAACGTACTGCAACGTAAGTGAGCGATCACCACGGACATCGACATTAAACACCTGAATGTTTGGCTCAAGATTAGATAAGTTATACTGAGCAGCTAAGGTTTCTCTAATGCGTTTATAACCCATCTCATCGTGTATCGCAGCGACTTCAATAAAGTTCTTATGATCATCATCGTTTATCGCAAACAGCTTGAAATCACGCATTAATTTCGGAGAAAGGTATTGGCTAATAAAGCTTTCATCTTTGAAATTATGCATCGCGAAATGCACTGCATCTAACCAGTCGGTTCCTGCCAAGTCTGGAAACCACTCTTTGTCCTCATCAGTTGGTTCTTCACAGATACGCTTAATATCTCGGAACATGGCAAAGCCTAACGCGTAGGGGTTAATGCCATTAAAGTAAGGACTGTTATAAGGCGGCTGAGCCACGACACTGGTGTGGCTATGTAAGAACTCTAGAATGAACTTTTCAGACACCAAGCCCTCATCATAAAGATGGTTGAGTATGGTGTAGTGCCAGAACGTTGCCCAGCCTTCATTCATGACTTGCGTTTGTTTTTGCGGATAAAAATACTGACTGATCTTACGGACGATCCGAACAACTTCACGCTGCCACGGCTCTAGCAACGGCGCATGTTTTTCGAAGAAGTAGAGCAAGTTTTCCTGAGGCTCGCTTGGGAATCGCTCTTTAATGTCTTCCTCTTTCGTCTTGGCTGTCGGTACGGTGCGCCAAAGCTCATTAACTTGAGATTGTAGGTATGCTTCGCGTTCTTCTTGTCTTGCTTTTTCCTCTGTAATTGAGATTTTCTCTGGACGCTTGTAGCGGTCTACACCAAAGTTCATTAACGCGTGACAAGAGTCGAGCAGCTTTTCCACTTCTTTTACGCCATATCGTTCTTCACATTCGGCTAAGTACTTTTTGGCGAACAGCAGATAGTCGATAATAGAACTGGCGTCAGTCCACGTTTGGAATAGGTAGTTACCTTTGAAAAAAGAGTTATGGCCGTAACACGCGTGCGCTATCACGAGTGCTTGCATTGTTACCGTATTTTCTTCCATCAAATAAGCAATACAAGGGTCGGAGTTAATCACAATCTCGTAGGCTAACCCCATTTGACCATGTTTATAGTTCTGCTCTGTTTGAATGAATTTTTTACCAAATGACCAGTGGTTGTAATTGATTGGCATGCCGATACTTGAGTAGGCATCCATCATCTGTTCTGAAGTAATCACTTCTATTTGGTTAGGGTAAGTGTCTAGGCGATAATGCTCCGCGACACGCTTAATTTCTTTGTGGTATCGCTCTAACAGCTCAAATGTCCAATCTGGTCCATCTGGCAACACTTTACTGTTACGCTTCTTAGGCGCCTCTCCTGAGAGGTTTCTCGTTGCGGTATTCATCGCTAGCCTCCTTACGCCGTTTCTTTTTGGAATAGTTCACGAAAGACTGGGAAAATATCCTCCACAGAGCGAATGTTTTTCATTGCGAAATTAGGAAACTCTCCAGTGAGTTTTTCGTACTCATGCCATAGAGTTTGGTGCGAGCGCCGCGTGATCTCTATGTAAGAGTAATACTGACAGTTTGGAAGTAATTTGTTCACTAACAGATCCCGGCATCTTGGCGAATCATCTGCCCAGTTGTCACCGTCGGATGCTTGAGCTGCATATATGTTCCACTGACCAATCGGGTATCGCTCTTTTACTATTTCATCCATTAACTTGAGCGCGCTAGATACAATGGTACCCCCGGTTTCTTGTGAGTAGAAAAATTCGTGCTCGTCCACTTCCTTCGCTTGGGTATGGTGGCGGATAAAGACGACTTCGACATTCTCGTAGGTACGAGTTAAGAACAAGTACAAAAGAACATAGAAGCGTTTTGCGATGTCTTTCGTTGCCTGATCCATAGAACCGGATACGTCCATTAGACAGAACATGACCGCTTGGCTCGATGGTACAGGGCGTTTCTCATAGTTCTTGAAGCGTAAGTCGAAGGTATCGATGAACGGCACGCTTTCGATTTTCTTGCGCAGTTCTTCAATTTCAGCCTTCAAGCGGTTCTCTTCAAACTGCTGAGCAGGCTCAATATTTTTGATGCGAGCAAGTTCGTCTTCTAGCTCTTTGAGAAGTCGTTTCTTACCAGCAGTCATTGCAGTACGGCGCGCAAGAGATTGTTGCAGAGAGCGTACTACGGCGATATTGGAAGGGATACCGGCAGTTTGAAAGCCTGCACGGTGCGTTTTCCATTCTGTGATTTTGGCAATTTGGTTTTTTTCTAGATTAGGCAGCTCGAGATCTTCGAACAAAATATCGAGGTACTCATCTTTTGATATTTGGAATACAAATTCGTCTTGGCCTTCTCCATCTGGACTGGCGTTCCCTTCTCCAGAGCCGCTACCTTGACCGCCACCTTTGGGACGCTCAATTTTATCACCAGTAATGAATTGATCGTTACCGGGATGAACTCGTTCGCGAACACCACCTTTGCCTTGATGAAATATAGGCTCATTGATGTCTTTGTGAGGGATAGAGACGTCTTCGCCCGTTTCCGTATTCGTAATCGAGCGTCGATTCACTGCGTCTGCTACCGACTCTTTTATTTGCTCTTTGTGGCGCTTCAAGAAGCGCTGTCGATTAACAGCGCTCTTGTTCTTGCCATTGAGCCTTCGGTCTATAAATTGCGCCATGAAATAGCCCTCTTCATGTTTCACAAGCGACCTAACTCAATACTGGGTTAGGATGACTTACGTACTCGTAGGTACCACTCAGAAAGTAGGCGAACCTGTTTCTCGGTATAGCCTTTTTCCATCATGCGAGCGACAAAGTCGTCGTGCTTCTTCTGATCTTCAGAAGAGGTTTTCGCATTAAATGAGATAACCGGAAGTAGCTCTTCGGTATTGGAGAACATTTTCTTCTCGATTACTGTGCGCAGTTTTTCGTAGCTGGTCCAAACCGGGTTTTGACCATTGTTATTCGCTTTCGCACGAAGCACAAAGTTAACGATCTCGTTTCGGAAATCTTTCGGGTTAGAAATACCAGCTGTTTTTTCGATCTTTTCTAGCTCAGCATTCAGTGAAGAGCGATCAAATAGCTGACCGGTTTCTGGATCTCGGTACTCTTGGTCTTGAATCCAGAAGTCTGCATAGGTGACATATCGGTCGAAGATGTTTTGGCCGTATTCAGAGTAAGACTCAAGATAAGCGGTCTGAATCTCTTTACCGATAAATTCAACGTATCGAGGTACTAGGTAGCCTTTCAAGAACTCGAGATATTTCTCTGCTGTTTCAGCAGGGAACTGTTCGCGCTCAACCTGTTGTTCAATCACATAGAATAGATGTACAGGGTTGGCTGCCACTTCGGTTTGGTCGAAGTTAAATACGCGTGACAAAATCTTAAAGGCAAAACGTGTTGAGAGACCGTTCATGCCTTCATCGACACCAGCATAATCACGATACTCTTGATAGCTTTTTGCCTTTGGATCCGTATCTTTCAGCGTTTCACCGTCGTATACGCGCATCTTAGAGAAGATGGACGAGTTTTCAGGCTCTTTAAGTCGAGAAAGAATACTGAATTGTGCCAGAGTCTCGAGCGTGCTTGGTGAACAAGGGGCTTGAGACAACTCACTGTTTTCAAGGAGTTTTTGGTAGATTTTGACTTCTTCTGAAACACGTAGACAGTAAGGTACTTTCACAATATAAACACGGTCCAAGAACGCTTCATTGTTCTTGTTGTTACGGAAGGTCTGCCACTCAGATTCGTTTGAGTGAGCCAGAATCATACCGTCGAATGGAATCGCAGAAAGGCCTTCTGTACCGTTGAAGTTGCCTTCTTGCGTTGCTGTTAACAGCGGGTGAAGCACTTTGATTGGTGCTTTGAACATCTCAACGAATTCCATTAAACCTTGGTTTGCTTTACACAGCGCACCGGAGTAGCTGTAAGCGTCTGGATCGTCTTGCGAATAGTGTTCAAGCTTACGAATATCGACTTTACCAACCAATGATGAGATATCTTGGTTGTTTTCATCGCCTGGTTCAGTTTTGGCAATACCGATTTGGTCAAGGATAGAAGGACGTACTTTCACTACTTTAAATTTGGTGATATCACCACCAAACTCGTGAAGACGTTTAGCGGCCCACGGAGACATGATCGAGCGAAGATAACGGTGCTCTATGCCATATTCTTTTTTCAAAATATCGCCATCTTCTGTGGCTTTGAATAGGCAGAATGGATGGTCATTCACTGGGCTGCGTTCGCCGTTAGCAGTAAGAACATAAATAGGCATCTGTTCCATCAGAGCCTTAAGCTTTTCTGCAAGCGAAGACTTACCGCCACCTACAGGGCCGAGTAGGTAAAGAATCTGCTTACGCTCTTCTAGGCCTTGCGCCGCATGTTTTAGGTAAGACACAATTTGTTCTATGGCATCTTCCATGCCATAAAAGTCTTTAAAGGTTTCATAACGAGAGATAACACGATTCGAGAAGATTCGGCTTAGTCTCGGATCCTTTGCCGTATCGATTATCTCTGGTTCACCAATCGCCATCAGTAGGCGTTCTGCTGCATTAGCATAAGCGCTTTTGTCATCTTTACACAGGGCTAAAAACTCCTGTAACGACATCTCTTCATCTTTTGCAGCTTCATATCTTGATTGATAGTGGTCGAAAATACTCATGTCGCTTTCCCCTTTAATAGTCAGTCTACCGACGAACGTTGATTCAGGCTTTCCACCAACAGTTATGCTCGTTGTTGTTTGAATATACGTCCTGTTATCACATTTGGTTCGTACAGAATGTAAGATTGGCGACACCAAAGACTTTGCTTTATGGACGGTTTTTTCGTTACAACGGTGAGCGGTGGATATGAATTTTTCAATCACAGCCTTTCTCTACTTAAGCCTAGTCGGGGATTTGCAATTTTGCTTAACAATTATGAATTTATTGTAAAAGTGACATTTGAATCACTCTTTTATTAAGGACGAATTTATGTCGTGAATAGGTGCAATAGAAATTCAAATATTTGGCAAAGACAGAAGAGTCTCAGTGATTCGTTGTTCTACATTGAGCAAGGTAAGTGAAAGAGGTAGGAAGAGAGCAAAGTCTTAGATAAGTTTGTGACAGGGTAAATAACAAGGAGAGCGGGCGCTCTCCTCATTCTTAGACGACCATTTTATGCGCTTAAGATTTGCGCTAGTTCGTTTTCACATAAATGATACTGACGAGGGCAGTTACGCCAAGTTTGCAGCATGCGGCGGTATTTATCTAGCATCGGCATTTGGCTGTTAAAGTGATGATCTGCCTTGTCAAACTGAGGGTACAAACCTTCAGAATCGATGAGAAAACGTACGTAATGTACTTGTTGCGCTTCTGAAGCGATATCAAATCCCAAAAACTTCAAGCGGCGCTGATCTACGTTGCTGCGGTCTTCATCGTCTAGCATGTTGTAAGATTCTTGCATCGCATGATACATCTCCATAACGTCGATGATCTCACGACATTCTGCTTCTGAGAGGCAGCCGAAATCTTTGTTCAACTCTCGCATTTGTAGTTCATAACCACGTTCAACGATCGTTTGTAAGCGTTTGTATTTGGCTGCATTACTTGGATCAAGTTGAGACATAAGGTTGTATTGGTTTGATAGAATCAAACGTTGAGCGTTTGACATTTCCATGGTGACCTCACTAGATATCTAATACATTTTTAATGTGCTTAGGTTAACGCTTAAGACATGAGTGAAACATGATCTCAACACATATTTAATACTAAAAAATGGCAAGAACTGTCACTTTTGACCAGTTTGAAAACACTTATTTATGGTAATGATTGTATATGTAGTCTCGGTCTGAAAATACTCTCAGCCACTCTGGCTTGAATACGGTTAAAACCGCCAGTGCCATACCATTTAATAGACCTTCTGGAAAGGCGAGCAACGGCACAAAAACAAAGTAGTTATGTTGAATGGTTTCCCAATCGTAGTGACCAACTGATAGGTGATAAAAAGAGTTAATGATGAGGTGCAGACTTCCTGTTATCGCGCCATTGAAAAATCCAGCAACGAAGATGAAAACAAAAATGTTTCGTGGTAAGTAGTGGTAACTCAGAAGAAACACTAAGTAACTAATGAAAATCGGAATTAGGGCAGATAGAACTAACGACGTGGGTAAGAGTAGCAAGGACACATCATGTAGTAGGTGGTTGACCAACATAGCGGGAATGCTGAGTAGAAATGCCATGCGCCAACCATACATCATCGTCAGCGTTGTTAGTGCAAGAAAATGAATCTGTAATCCTTCTTTTACACCTGCTTGAGCGGCCCATAAAATACTGAAAAAGAAGAGCGTTGCAAAAACGAGGTGCTGAAATCCTTTTTCTTTTTCCAGTTTGAGCCAAACGACTTTTTTCCAATCTGGTAGGCAGTAGACTACTACTATCCAAATTGAGACAACAAGAGAGCCTAAGTTAAACAAATCCATGTTACTTCCTTCCTATGCGAACATGACGCAATCATTTCTATCGTTCTTTTTATACCTAAATGACCGCAGAGAAACTCACTGATAAGGCTTAGATATAATCAAAAAAATACCAGCAATAAGCTGGTATTTTAAAGAGGTTAGTCTTGCGGTTCACTTAGTATTTTACGTTATCGTTGTATTGAGCAAGAATGGATTGAATTTCATCCATGGTTTCTTTCGGTGGCGGGTTTACGCCTTCGAGTGGGTATTCTAAGCCTAACGCTTCCCACTTATGAGCCCCTAATTTGTGGTAAGGAAGTAACTCGACCTTTTCGATGTTATCCATGTCTTTAATAAATTCACCAAGCATGTGTGCTGCTTCTGGGTCATCTGTGTAACCAGGCACGACGACATAGCGAATCCATGTTTTCTTTCCGATTTTTTGCAAGTAACGAGCAAAGTCCAATGTGCGTCGGTTGGATACACCGATGAGATCTTGGTGCACTTCGTCTTTCATGTGTTTGATGTCAAGCATGACTAAGTCTGTTGCATCCAGTACTTCATCGATAACATCAGTGTGCTTACGAACATAACCGTTAGTATCTAGACATGTATGAATGCCTTCGGTTTTAGCTGCGCGGAAAAAATCACGTACGAATTCCGGTTGAAGCATCGCTTCGCCGCCAGAACAAGTAACGCCACCACCTGATGCATTCATGAAGTGGCGGTAACTTTTCGCTTCGGAAATGATTTCTTCAACCGTGACTTCTTTGCCATCATGCGTGTCCCAAGTATCGCGGTTATGGCAATACTTACAGCGCATTAAACAACCTTGCAAGAAGACGATAAATCGAATACCAGGTCCGTCTACGGTACCACATGACTCAAATGAGTGAATACGACCAGCTGTTGACATCTTTTGCTCTCATTACTAGTAAATTCTAGCTGTTATTTTATTACAAAAAGCAGGGTTAAAACAGCTTTGTCGGTACTAAAGGCAAGGTTATTTGAAGAAAGAAAATAGATGGAGCCAATCTGCATAAACGCTTGAACACGAGGTGGTTAATACCTACCCCGAGAACTTGCCGTGTATCTAGATTGACTTCGATGCTGGGATAATCCAGTTTTTAGAAAAAGGCGAACACGGAGAACGAGCCTGTCCCATAAACATCGGTTTGGGCTTCTTCATAATCCGGTGTTTTAATTGTAAAGGTGATGCTTGCACCGTAATTTTGGTTGTACCAAGATACCCCCGCGACGGCACTTGCTTGCCAATTTTGCAGTGTGACGTCGTATGGCGCTGACGGTTCAGGAATGCCAGGACGATCTCCTTCGATAGTCATGTCATTAAAGCGGTAACGACCTTCAAACCCGGTGAACAAGAACCAACTCGACGTGTTCTGAGCGATCATACTTGCTGAGAAAGGGCTTTCGACACTGATATTGGCGGCTCCGATGCTATTCGCTAGGTTTGTACCCCAACGAAACATGACGCCTTGAGAGACATCACTACGGAAGTTACCCGCATTGATGTCGTTAATGTTGGTGATCTCCCATTGTGTTTTTTGTTCTTCGCTGCGCATCAATTTGTTAAATACGCGGTAACCAAGGCTGAACGCCACTTTATCTTCAATCTGGTAATCCCAACCTTGAGGGTCCGTCGATCCTGTTATGCCGTGAACGATTTCTTGCGCCTTTTCTGATAGCGAACTTTCACCCGTAGTTCCTATGGTGAAATTGTACCGTACAGCTTTGTCACTCGTTAGGGAAAGGTAGTTGATTTCGGTGTGTAGGTAACCGGCATATGGGCGATCATTGATTAGTGGATAATCGGCTTCAATGTCGCTTGGAGTCCACATCTTGTGGCCAAGAACCAACTCTATTTTATCGATATTGGCGTGCTCTGAGTTAGCTAGACTCAGCCATTTCCATTGGCTTTCTTGTGTCAGTTGGTCTGTCGCGTAAGAAAGGAAAACACCATTCGTATAGTCTTGATCGACGCCAAAAATACCATCGTTGTCGATGGTAAAAGAAACCGTAGACTTAGTGGATGCTATTGCAACTGGAGAAAGAAGGGTAAGAATAATTAATTTACTAAATCTCATAGACTTTATTTGCTAACTTTTTTCGCATCATACGTAAGAATGCGGGCAAAAGTCTTTCGCGATATCACAACTTTCATTCAAGAAATAAAAAAAGGCTGATGCTACTTAGCATCAGCCTTTGTTGTATTACTAGAACGTTATTTCGCTATAGTCTTATAGAGACTCAGTGAATGTACGCGCGATTACGTCAGCTTGTTGCTCTGCAGTTAGAGAGTTGAAGCGAACAGCGTAACCAGATACACGGATTGTTAGCTGAGGGTATTTCTCTGGGTGCTTAACTGCGTCTTCTAGAGTTTCACGGTTAAGAACGTTCACGTTTAGGTGTTGACCACCTTCGATACCCGCTTCGTGGTGGAAGTAACCATCCATAAGACCAGCAAGGTTAGCGCGTTGTGAACCCTCATCTTTACCTAGTGCGTTAGGTACGATAGAGAATGTGTAAGAGATACCATCTTGTGCGTCAGCAAACGGCAGTTTAGCAACTGAAGTTAGTGATGCTACAGCACCTTTCTCGTCACGACCGTGCATTGGGTTTGCACCTGGAGCAAATGGAGCACCAGCACGACGACCGTCAGGCGTGTTACCAGTTTTCTTACCGTAAACCACGTTTGAAGTGATAGTAAGAATTGACTGAGTAGGGATTGCATCACGGTAAGTCTTAAGCTTACGGATTTTGCCCATAAATACAGAAACAAGTTCACATGCAATGTCATCAACGCGTGGGTCGTTGTTACCGAATTTAGGGTAATCGCCTTCGATTTCGAAGTCGATTGCTAGACCGTCTTCGTCACGAATTGGCTTAACTTTTGCGTATTTAATTGCAGATAGTGAGTCAGCTGCAACAGATAGACCAGCAATACCACAAGCCATAGTACGCTTAACGTCACGGTCGTGTAGAGCCATTAGCGCCGCTTCGTAGCTGTACTTATCGTGCATGAAGTGGATAGCGTTTAGTGCAGTCACATATTGTTTCGCTAGCCAATCCATGAAGTGGTCCATTTTCTCCCACAGTTCATCGTAGTTAAGAACATCGCCTTCGATCTTAGGCATTTGCGGGCCAACTTGGATTTTTAGCTTCTCATCCACACCACCGTTGATGGTGTAAAGCATTGTTTTCGCAAGGTTCGCACGAGCACCGAAGAACTGCATTTGCTTACCAACAACCATTGGAGATACACAACATGCGATCGCGTAGTCGTCAGAGTTCATGTCTGGACGCATTAGGTCGTCATTTTCGTACTGAATAGAAGAAGTATCGATAGATACTTTCGCACAGAACTTCTTGAAGCCTTCAGGTAGTTGCTCAGACCAAAGAACAGTGATGTTTGGCTCTGGAGAAGGACCCATAGTGTATAGTGAGTTTAGGAAACGGAAGTTTGTACGAGTAACTAGCGTACGACCGTCAAGACCCATACCACCCATAGACTCAGTTGCCCAGATAGGGTCGCCAGAGAATAGATCATCGTACTCAGGAGTACGTAGGAAACGAACCATACGTAGTTTCATTACGAAGTGGTCGATCATTTCCTGAGCTTGTTCTTCAGTTAGCTTACCAGCCGCGATATCACGTTCGATGAAGATGTCTAGGAACGTAGAAGTACGACCTAGAGACATAGCCGCACCGTTTTGAGATTTAACAGCAGCTAGGTAACCGAAGTAAGTCCACTGAATAGCTTCTTGCGCAGTTTCAGCAGGACGAGAAATATCACAACCGTATTTTGCAGCCATTTCTTTGATTTGACCTAGAGCACGGTGTTGCTCTGCGATCTCTTCACGAAGCTGCATTGTCATTTGTAGGTCTTCGCCGTTCTCAAAACGCTCTTGTAGAGAAGAGAACTGCGCGAATTTATCCTTCATTAGGAAGTCAATACCGTATAGAGCAACACGACGGTAGTCACCGATGATACGACCACGACCGTATGCATCTGGAAGACCAGTCAGTACGCCAGATTTACGACACGCCATGATTTGAGGAGTGTAGATATCGAAAACGCCTTGGTTGTGAGTTTTACGGTATTCTGTGTAGATTTTTTTAACTTGTGGGTCTAGCTCGCGGTCGTAGGCTTTGCATGAACCTTCAACCATGCGGATACCACCGTTAGGGATGATCGCACGTTTTAGAGGAGCGTCAGTTTGAAGACCTACGATAGTTTCTAGGTCTTTTTCGATGTAGCCTGCATCGTGAGCAGTGATGGTAGAGATAACTGAAGTATCAAAATCAACAGGAGCGTGAGTCGCGTTCTCTTGTTTGATGCCTTCCATTACCTTAGCCCAAAGCTTGTTAGTCGCTTCAGTACCTTCAGAAACTAGGAAAGATTCGTCGCCTTCGTACGGAGTGTAGTTCTTCTGAATGAAATCACGAACGTTTACTTCGTTTTGCCAGTCGCCTGCAGCAAAACCTTCCCAAGCTTTAGCAAATTGCTCTGCCATGACATACCTACCTTTTTAGTAGAAAAAAATACGTACTGCTTCGCCGTTGAGCCAGCTATCCCCAGATAAAAGAGGGGAACAGTACACTCTTATGAATAACAATATTTATAGTCTTAAATTTACGTATTCGATTTACAAAACTATAAATATTGTCACTAGTTTTAACGTTTCTCTTTTTAAGCAACAGTTAGAGGTTAAACTAAAATTTTTTTGCAAACCTTAAACTAAATCAATAAATCCTCAAAAATCTCGATAAAAATGGGGTAGCGACGAGCGCTACCCACAAATTTCTGGACTGCTAGCTTATAGCCAAGCTTGGATGCCATACTGGCCTTCAAGCATACCAACTGCAAGCATAGCAACTAAACAGATAACAAGTACGCTTACTGGGATCACAATCTTGTCTACAAATGATAGGCGAGACGCGCGCTCTTTATCTCCAATTAAACCGTTGTTATCTAAAAGCATAGTTAGTGCCCAAGCTAGAACTGGGTTAACAACGGCAGAACCAAAGATACAAATGCCTGCTGCTTGTGAGTCTTTCGAGTCCTTCACCATCTGCATGCCAGCTTCAAGCAGTGGTAGAGATACACCAACGAGAAGAGCAACGCGCATAACTGGAGGCCATACTGCAACGTCCATAGGAAAACCAAGGATTGCAACAATAATACATAGAGAGCCTAGTAAGATGGCACCAGCAGGAATAGGGCGTTTCGCGATTGCAGCAGGGATCATGTAAGTCCCCCAAGATGATGTGATGTTACCACCACCCACGGCAGTACCGACCATTTGGCGAACGGAACACATTGTCATTGTGTCATCAACGTCCATCAGCACTTTCTCACTCTTACGTGGGTAGTTCATCTCTTGGAAGATACGGTGACCCAAGAAGTCAGGTGACCACATTGCTACCGCAAGAATGGCGAATGGTAGTGAAGCGATGAAGTGTTCCATATTAGGAAGACCAAGCATCCAACCTTCTTCTGTTGAACCCCACCAGTAGATTGGATTTAGGTTTGGAAGGCCTGTCTCGGTTACGAATTTAATATCGAAGCCTGCGCCAAGAGCAAGTGCGATTGCAAGCCCAGTGAAGGCACAAACAGGGATCGCTAGCCAGCGTTTGTTCACTTTAGCAAGGAACGCGTATAAGCCAATGGTAACCGCAAGAACAATCAGACCGATGTAACCCATGCTACCAGCGGCAACCGTATCGGATTGCAAACCAACAGCCCAAGCTTGAATAGAGTTAATTTGGCTCATGGTTCCGGTTAAACCTAGGAAAATAAGAAGGCCACCAGCCGTACCTTCAGAGGTGAGGTTAACCAGTTTTGACCCACCTTTTAAGAGGCTCAAAATCAAACCAAACACACCAATGAGAATTGCTAATGCAAGAGGGTGAGCACCAGCAAGAGCGATGGTACCAATAAGAGGGATCATTGGGCCGTGGTTGCCTGCTAGGTTGGCTTTAGGGTTAATAAAACCAGAGGCAAGTACACAGAAAAGAAGTGCAGGGATGAGCATTTCTACACGCGCAACTTCGATAGCAAAGTCCTTGCCTAAGTTTACGTGGTCCCATGCTGCAGTAAGACCTTCAGCCCAAGACATCATTACCGCAGAGTACATTGCGATAATACCGATAGTACCAGCAAGTGCTGGAACAAGGTCTTCAAGCTCAAAGCGGAAGTCACGACCTGGCAAGTTCAAGCCAAAACGACGTGGTTTCATAATTTGTAGTTCGTGGTCTAGGTAGTCTGAACGGCTTGCGAACTCAGATGCTGGACGATGAAGCTCACGGTAGCTCTTGGTCTCGATATCTGAATCAGAGTGCGTTTTGTTAACTGCGTCTGACATAGATTCCTCATATATTTAAAGTTATGAATTCTTCATTCAATTGTGTTAATCCGCATCCTGCGGCACGCTTATGCTAGCTATTGTTAGATTTGTTACACGTCGACACTGTGCCTAAGCATAGCTAATAACTTATTGTGTTGAGGCACAAAAAAAGCCTCATCTTTTGGCAGGAGTCTAGCAAGATAGCCATTTAGGGTGATTGATTTAGATCACTTTAAGAATGGTTGTGAAATAAAACTACAGAAAGTTTCTGGCATGCGAATGAGATGCGGAGATTTTGTGTAATTTTATTACACAAGTTGCATAAAATTAGAACTTTTTGTCCTTTTGCACGAGATGCAGATTAAATGTCAATATTCACGATGATTATATAAAGCTGGCTTTATTCTTGCTTTGGACAGAGCAAAGACAATTTTTTGGCTAATCATTGCCGCTCAGTTTAGGAAAAAGACATGAAACAGCTTAAAGTACTGCCACTAGTGGCAATCATCTCAGGGTTAATGGTCGGTTGCGGCGGCGGTGGCGGCGGTGGCGGTGGTGCAGCGCCGAAAACTGCGTTTACTTTTGATTTTGCTATACCAGCAACAATGACTGAAAGTGAAGCAACTACGAAAGGTTGTACTGTATATGACCACAAAACTGAACTGAACGGCGATAAAACGGTTTTAACCTATAGTGCAGCGTCAAAAGAGCAAGTGACCAACTATGTTATCGGTTACTACTCTGATGCCGATGGCAAAAGATCCGGAGACATTATCAAACCTACCACTGATAACTTTAAGTTTTATCTTGAAGATATCCCTGACGGCGGCTTTGTAACGTTTCAAGCAATAGAATTTAACGGCAAAGAAGCTCGCGTAAACACGTTTTCAAAAGAGTTCTTGCAAGATAAGAAACTACGTAATGCTACTTTTGCACTAAACCGAGACTCTTTGAACAAATGCTTTACTGGCGGTAACTTAGCAAGCAATAAGTTTACTAACTTAGATTACCGAAACGCTGAATCAGGTGGCGGAGATTACAACTTTGTCTCGCAAACCGATATTTTCACGTCTCCGAACCCTGATATGTTGCCTACTGATGAACTGATGGGGCTTAAAGGTGAACCAACGGCATTGTTTCAGTATGAATCAGGTTCAAGCGACAAAGCGCTTTACCAATATGGTATTGGTTCGTGGGGAACTGGTGAGATAGCCTTAGTTAGAGCGGATAATACGTCAAACATTTATTCGTCTTCTGACTATACTTACGACTCGCTCAACATTGGCTTTGTTACTAACGGCTTTGCATATGACGCGTTGAAGCTGGATAAAACGGCCGTTGAATATAATCGCCCTAGTGCAACGAATAAAGAAACTTGGGTATACATGGCGTTCTCAGAGAATCAAGTTAATGGTTGGGAGTCTCTACTTAACGAAACGATCTCTGACGGATGGGATATTGACGTTGATCCGAGTGCTTACTTAAATATTGATAACCTGCCGAACACAAAACCAAGTGTATCAACGCAAGGAAGTGCAGAGTCCGTGATTGATCTGGACATGGGCTTAACATCGTCTACTGAAGGCTTTACTCGTGTCGCTTACTTTGCAACTTCAGGCGACTACAGAGTCACACATCGCATTTTCACAACAAGTGATAGTGATTCTGTTGTTGTTCCAGAATTGCATTACTACAACTTCCCAACATCGGCCGTTAACGGTTTGAAAGTTTCAGCTTCGGACGATTTTAATCGCACTGCTTTGGTAGTGAATGAAGATAGTAATATTGATTCTAAAGTTTTCATGAGCTTCTTTTCCAATGGTGAAGCGTCAGAGCCTGAACTAGATGAAGACCTAGATGGCATCATTACTTCTGAAAAAGAAGGCTTAGAAAATGAAGTGACATTACGTACTTCAAACTCGTTGGTAGTCAGTCGTTTTAATTAATTCATTGCGACCTCGAATAGGTTTCAATTAACACTTTTGTAAATTTATTAAGCCCCTTTGAAAGGGGCTTTTTTATATTTAATATTCAACTTTTGAAGAATATGTTGCTATATATTGCATATTAATTTGTCTATTGTATCTTTCTATTCGAATTGTTTAGGTTAATAATTTGTTGCAAGTTTCAAGGGGCGGTGCTAATTTGTTCCGAATTAGAGAGGGCGGAGTCCCTTAATTGCAGTGACAAAAACACAGGGAGTAGGGCGCATGAATGATGTACCAGCGCTAGATATAAAAGACCTGCACAAAACATTTGGACAAAATGAAGTTTTAAAAGGCATTTCACTTGCCGCGCACAAAGGAGATGTTATCTCCATCATTGGCTCTTCCGGCTCAGGTAAGAGTACCTTTCTCAGATGTATCAACTTGCTAGAAACGCCTACCGCGGGCGAAATTTGGGTAAATGGTGAATTAATCCAAATGAAGAACAACAGAGCAGGTGAATCTGTTCCTGCTAATGAAAAGCAAGTCCAACGTATTCGTTCACGCCTGGCAATGGTTTTCCAAGGTTTCAACCTCTGGTCTCACCTAACCGTACTAGAAAACGTGATTGAGGCGCCTGTTCATGTCTTAGGCGTGCCAAAAGCTCAAGCGATTGAAAATGCAGAAGTCTTGCTTAAGAAAGTAGGCTTGTATGAGCGTAAAGATTATTACCCTGGGCACTTATCTGGCGGCCAGCAGCAACGTGCAGCTATTGCCCGTGCGCTAGCAGTTGACCCAGAGGTGATGTTGTTTGACGAGCCAACTTCTGCGCTTGACCCAGAACTTGTAGGAGAAGTTCTGGGGGTAATGAGAGATTTGGCAGATGAAGGGCGAACTATGCTGGTGGTCACGCACGAAATGGCGTTTGCGCGTGACGTATCAAACCATGTGATGTTTTTACATCAAGGCTTAGTGGAAGAACAGGGAAATCCAGCTAAGCTATTTACAAACCCGGATTCAGAACGATTACAGCAGTTTATCTCATCCATTTACTAATATTTGTTAGGCGGCAGACTATTGCCTCCTAAGCCAACACAACAAACAAAACGAAATAAAATAGCAATCACAGGAGTATGGAAATGAAAAAGTGGTTATTAGCAGCAACGATTGCTGCAACGGCAGTATCAGGTGTTGCCCAAGCGAAAGAATGGAAAACAGTTCGCTTTGGTATCGAAGGTGCTTACCCTCCGTTTAGCTGGACAGAAACTGATGGCTCAATAAAAGGCTTTGACGTAGACATGGCAAATGCACTCTGTGAAGAGATGCAAGTGAAGTGCAAAATCGTCGCTCAAGATTGGGATGGTATTATTCCTTCTCTGCTTGCACGTAAGTACGATGCCATCATCGCAGCAATGTCTATCACTGAAGAGCGCAAGAAAAAAGTCGATTTCACTGGCAAGTACGCACAAATTCCAAATAAATTTATCGCTAAGAAAGGTGCTGGTCTAGATTTTGATAATCTTAAAGATGTCAAAATTGGCGTGCAACGTGCGACGACACATGACAAGTACTTAACTGACAACTACGGCGATGATGTTGAAATTGTGCGTTATGGCTCTTTTGATGAAGCGTATCTTGATCTAGAAAATGGTCGAATTGCTGCTGTTTTAGGTGATGCTTCTGCTCTAGAAGAGGGTGTGATCAACAAAGCAGGTGGCGAAGCTTATGAGTTTGTTGGACCATCGTTAACCGATCCAAAATGGTTTGGCGAAGGTATGGGTATCGCTGTTCGTAAACAAGACAAAGATCTAACGAAGAAACTCGACGCAGCAATTATTTCACTACGTGAGAAAGGTGTTTACCAAGAAATTGCTGGTAAATACTTTAACTACGATGTGTACGGTGAATAAACCGTAATTAAGCGACCGTTGGCTTGTTCCTAGAAGTAGTCAACGGTCGATTTTTTGAGTTTAGGGATTAGGAACTCACCTATGCTAGATTTACAAGGATACGAAGCTTCGATTTTGAAAGGAGCTTTAGTAACAATAGAAGTTGCAGTGCTTTCACTCATTCTCGCCATGGTCTTAGGCATGCTTGGCGCATTAGCTAAGTTAGCACCTTACAAATGGGCAAGGGCGATTGCCACTCTTTACACCACCGTCATTCGCGGCATTCCAGATTTGGTTCTGATGATGCTAATTTTCTTTGGTGGACAAATACTTTTAAATAACAGCCTTTACTCCATCAACGAAACGCTCAACGAGTGGTTTGCCTCGAGTGATCCAAACCATGAATGGACGTCTTACTTACCTGATTATATTGATGTCAGCCCATTTATAGCTGGTGTACTCACGATTGGTTTTATCTTTGGCGCCTACATGGCGGAGACTTTTCGTGGAGCGATCATGGCGGTGGACAAGGGTGAATTAGAAGCGGCGAAAGCTTATGGGATGAGTTCTGCTTTATCGTTTAGAAGAATCTTACTTCCTCAGATGATTCGTCATGCATTACCTGGATTTGGTAATAACTGGTTAGTGTTACTTAAGACCACAGCGTTAGTTTCCATTATTGGTCTGGATGACATGGTGAGAATGAGCTCATTGGCAGCAGGTACAACGAAAATGCCGTTCACCTTTTACATGGCTGTCGCGCTCATCTTTCTATTTTTTACCAGCGTTTCGACCGGGCTACTCAAGCTTGTTGAGCGTAAGTTCAGTATTCATGCGAGGTAAGTTATGGACTTTTCTTTGATTATTGAAAGCTTTCCAACTTATCTTCAGGGACTTTGGACAACAGTTTGGTTAGTGGGATTAGCGTTGGTTATTGGCTTGTGTGTCTCTATCCCATTAGCCGTGGCACGCAATAGTACCAATTACGCTCTAAGCTTACCTTCTTGGGGATTCATTTACTTTTTCCGTGGAACGCCGCTATTGGTTCAGCTGTATTTGATTTACTATGGCATGGATCAGTTTTTCCCTGTGAAAGATACCTTGTGGGAGAACGCTTGGTTCTGTGCTTTGGTCGCTTTTATTCTGAATACATCGGCTTACACCGCAGAAATTATTCGTGGTGCGATTAATGGTTTGCCGAAAGGTGAGGTGGAAGCTGCGAAAGCCTATGGCATGAGTAAGTTTATGACATACAGACGTATTATCTTGCCGAGTGCATTGCGTCGAGCATTACCAGCTTATTCCAACGAGGTCATATTTATGCTGCACGGAAGTGCAGTCGCGGGCATCGTTACCATCATGGATTTAACTGGTGCTGCGCGTCTAGTTAACTCGCGCTACTATGCACCATTTGAGTCTTTCCTGACGGCGGGGCTGTTCTACATGGCACTGACGTTTATGATTTTGTGGTGTTTCAAAGTGGCAGAGAGGCGTTTCTTAGCTTATCTACGTCCTTTAAGCTAATTATCAATAGAGGCAATAGCACCGGAATGGGTGCTATTGCTTTTGATAATTTTGTTATCTTCATTCCTATTTTTCCAGCCGATATAAAAGACTCTTTCTTATTATTCATTAACTTACATTAACATTCGGTAAACTCATTGTTTAGTAAGTAAAAATGAAAAAAACAATTCTATCGTTGGGCATTGCCGCCTTAGCCACAGGATGTGGTGGGGGAGAGGGAGAATCACAACCTAATGCTCAAGTAAAACCAACGCCAGCTCCAGTTCAACAAGCTCTGGAAACTGGTAATGCACTGCTCGTTTCTGACCCGAGCGATTTCATTCGTAAAAGTCATCAAGTTGTGCAAGCTCACAAGATGCAGTCGAATACGATCAAATCTGCAATTGCGAAAAGCCTTTCAGGTCTTTATTGGGATCCAACCCATGATGCCGCGATCTTGGCACCTCAGTATGGCTTCAACGACACCATCTTGATGACCAATAAGGCCATGGCAAGCGGTTACAAAGATCAAGCTCTGTCAATTGGCGTTGCCGGGGAAAAGTCTAATGGTCAACGTTACGCACTATTAGGTAGTAACCCATTTAGAACGGCACAACGTTTTCCCGACTCTTCCAACGCGGCGATGACGCAATGGTTAAGTAACCTGGTCACTTGGTTGTCGGGTGGAGTTACTTCAAACGTCGTCATCGCGCAAATGGATCAGTCTTATTACTTTCCGGATGAGCAAGCGACTCGGAATTGGCTGAAAGACAATGTTTCACAAGAGCTGGCGTTTAACGAGGCCAACCTATGCGATGGTTCGAAGCTACTTAGCTGCTTGCAAACCAATACTCCAAACTTATTGATCTTGTCACAGCATCTGCAATCTGGAGATACCAACAAACCAGTACTCGAAGCTTTGGAATACGCTGAGCAAGCCCAAATTCCTGTTCTATACCTGCATTGGGATGGAGGACTAACTGATCTTGGCCAAGACATTTTGGAAAAATTCCATGTTGATTATGTGGGAGATAACTATTGGCGTAAGTTAGGCTTGGTCGACTGGGAACCTTCATCGTTGATGAACGTTGTGCCGGATTCTGTTATTACACAACAAGCGTTGTTGTCTCGTTTTGAATCTCAAAATTTCAACGTTGACTTGTCACTGTGTGATGACAAATCCTGCCCTGACACTGCGAATATGGACAGTCAATTTTATGCAGGGGCAAACAGCATTCGCCATTGGTTGCAAAAGCTTGATGAACAAAAAGTAGATTTGTTTAATCAAAACGGCTACCAATACGAAAAACTCATGGTATTGCTGGCTGATCATTATCGTCAAACGGTTGTCTTCCCGATGGACAAACAATCAACCCAAATGACCGAATTCCTAAAGTCGTACTTTGCCGATTACGTGCAATACAACAGCCGAAGCGTAAACCCAAAACAACCAAATATGGGGAACTTCAGCCGTAGTGAGTTTAGCCCTGACATAAAGAGAATCAGTGCAACGATTAATATGGAATCAAAGCGTAACTTCCGTTCGGCTGGTGTGTATGCACTTCCTGGGGAAACCTTTACGGTTAAACGTAATGACAGCAATGATGTGGCGACTAAGATTGTCATCAACACTTTAAGAAGTGGTGCAACTCATGAGTTCAGCAAAGATGGATACACGCGACCAAAACTGCTGACTTCATTCGGCTATGAAGTGAAGCCGGGTGAAACCATCACGCTGACTTCTCCTTATGGTGGTCCAGTACAGGTTCACTTTGACAAAAATGATGTTCCGGTTGAACTGAAATTTAATCATGTGGCACAGCATCCAGTTTGGAGAAGTGAGAAGGACAACGACGCTTTTATTCAACAGTTAGAAGCCAATTTATTCGATTGGGCTGAGCTGATCACTCCTGGGTTTGAAGTACACTCAAAGCGCGACAAAATGTTGGAGTCGGTCAACGATGAAATGTGGTCTACCCCTTCGGAAATGGCGCTTGCAACAGAAGAATATGTTCACAACTACCCGCATGTGCTGGCAGGTTTCCAAGGGCCGGGCATAGATGAAGTGCCTGAAATTATTCAATACGCCCAAAACCAAGGTTGGGAAATCGCCAATATTGATATAGTGAAGCACATGAACGCTGACCAAGCGACGTGTGGTTATGGTTGTTCGGGTAACCCTTACGATGCTTACTGGTCATTCAGCCCACTCGGTCACGGTGATTTACATGAGCTTGGTCATGGTTTAGAAAAAGGTCGATTCCGATTTTCAGGCTGGGAAGGGCATTCAACGACCAATTACTACTCGTATTACAGTAAGTCTCGTTTCTTCCAGAATACGGGGAAAGTTTCAACCTGCCAAAGCTTGGATTTCAAAGGCCAGTTTGAATTATTGCAAGCTAGCCGAACTCAAGCGGATCCAAACGCATACATGGCAGCGCAAAATCAAACCAGTTGGAGTTGGGGCGCTCGTGTTTACATTCAAATGATGATGGCGGCGCAGCATGAAGGTGTGCTTAAAAATGGTTGGCATTTATTGGCGCGCTTGCACCTGATTGAACGTGAGTTTAACCGCTTAAAATCGGACGATGCGCTTTGGGATGAGAGACGATTGAGTATTGGTTTCGCCAACTACTCTCGGGAAGAAGCAAATAGCATCTCGAACAACGACTGGTTGCTTATTGCTCTGAGCTACATTTCTCAGCGAGATATGACTAACTATCTCGATATGTGGGGGTTCTCGTTCACAGAAAAAGCGAAACAGCAGGTTGTGGCGCTGAATCTACCGTCGATGCCGCTCACTTACTTTGCAAGTAGTAATACAGGCTACTGTCTGAACGAATTTGCTCAAACACCGATAACTATTGATGGTCAAACAGTTTGGCCGCTGAATCAGTGATTAAATGGTAATTTGTATGAAAAAGGGAGACTGAGTCTCCCTTTTTATTGGACTAAGCTTAGCGTTGAGTCTCGCTTATAGCTTTGCAATATATTACTTAAATGTCGACCAGATTGGTGCGTGATCTGAAGGCTTCTCGATACCACGAAGCTCATAGTCGATACCAGATTCAATACACTTTTTCGCTAGAGAAGGGGTTGCCAAAATGACATCAATTCGTAGGCCACGGTTATCATCAAAACCGCGAGAACGGTAGTCAAACCACGAAAATTGATCGTTCACCTCTGGGTATAGCTTACGGAAGGTGTCCACAAAGCCCCAGTCTAGTAAGGTTTTCAACCATTCGCGCTCTTCAGGTTGGAATGAACATTTACCTGTTTTTAGCCAACGTTTACGGTTTGGTTCGCCGATACCGATATCTGCATCAATAGGGCTGATGTTGATGTCACCCATAACAATTAATTGCTCGTCGTTATTGTGATGATCGTTTAGGTAGGTCATCAGATCTTTATAGAATTGGCGCTTGTATGGGAATTTGGTTTCGTGGCTGATGTTATCCCCTTGAGGGAAATAGCCGTTTAGCACAGTGACCTTTTCGCCGTTTTCATTTAAAAACGTTGCCATGATCATGCGCTTTTGATGTTCTTCGTTATCCGTCGGGAACCCTTTTTGTACGTGTAGAGGCTCTTGCTTACAAAGCATTGCTACGCCGTAATGTGCTTTTTGACCATGAAAATACACTTTGTAGCCCATGGCTTCGACAGCTTCAATCGGGAATGCTTCATCGTGAACTTTAATTTCCTGAAGACCAATCACATCAGGTTGGTGTTTGTCGATTAGCGCTTGGAGTTGGTGCAGTCGCGCACGTAGTCCATTGATGTTAAAGCTGATTACTTTCATTATTTATCCTTTTGGGGGCGTACTTTTTATGAATAGTATCATTGTGTAAGAGCACTGAAAATGAGTCTCGGTGAAAGGAGTGAAACGCTCTGAGCTACTTTGCTTTTAATTTGTTTTCTAAGTCGTTTTGCACGATCTTTAAAGCGTTAAGCGCAATTTCTGGATCTATCTCATTGCTCTCAAGCAAATAGATTAAATCGACAGCCAGTTTGATCTCTTCAGGTGCGTCATCTAAAGGCGAGGTTGGTTGGTCAGCCATTATTGATGTTTTTCCCTATGTGTAATTTGGTTCTCTAGCTTAAGAAGTGCTGCTTCACAACGCGCTAAACGTTGCTCGGTTGCTAGTAATACTTTTTGAGCGTCGGCACGCATAAAACTAGGAGCGCTTTCGACAGCACGTTCTTTTTCTAACACCATCTCGCGCAAGCGTCTTGCCCACTCTTGGTGTTGAGCGAGCTCCTGATAAAGCACGTTGATAGGCTTACGGAAATGGCTGCTATGTTTGATTTCATTCTTACGAATTTTAGTGGTAGAAATCTCGCGTTGAATCGCACCGATTTGCGCCACTAACCGTTCAGTGAGGTACTCAGCACGCAAAGCGGTGAGCTTACCTTCATTTTGCTCACGCACAATCGCATCCAGCGTGGCTTTTGCTTCTTTTACGCAAGGAGTAAGTAAGCGAGAGCGGCAACCAAATAAACGCTCATCAAAAAGCGGAACATGATGTTCGCCTCTTTGACGGTCAAGAACAGCGGCTTGCTTCGCCATTTGTTCTAGATTTTCCTGGAGTTGAGAAATGTTCATGACAAACCTACAAACCATGCGTCATAAGCCAATTTAATGGCTAGTATGCTGACGACAGTAACAAATACAGGACGAATGAATTTAGAACCAAATCTAATAGCGGAGTGCGCGCCAACAAAAGCACCAGCCATTAAACATACTCCCATTGTTAAGCCTAGCACCCAGTTGATGTGTCCGAGGAATGCAAAAGTGATCAAAGAGGTAAAGTTACTGGTAAAGTTCATTGCTTTTGCTAACCCAGAGGCGAGCAAGATATTCAGCCGGTACAGCGCCATTGAACTTACTGTCCAAAAAGCCCCAGTTCCAGGCCCTGCGAGTCCGTCGTAGAATCCTATGGATAAGCCTTGCATGTACTGTTTTTTATGAAGTTTTGGGCAAGGCTCGGGTATTGGACTTTGATGAGCAGAGTGGGGTGTTTTATGAAAAACGGTATACAACGCTGCTGCCAAAATAACAAGCGGCAATCCTTTTTCCAGCCAATCCGTACTAATCGCATCTACAAATAGCGTACCTAATGTCGCTCCGACGAGTGTTGCCACGAATGCACGCCTCCAGCATTGAGGTTTGAATAGACGTTTTTTGTAGTACGTAAATGCTGCAGTAGAAGAAGCAAAGGTAGCGGCAAGTTTATTGGTGCCTAGTGCAATATGAGGCGGCAAGCCTAGCGAAAGTAGAGCAGGTACGGTAAGCATGCCACCACCACCGGCAACTGCATCAATAAATCCTGCGACAAAAGCGACAAGCGCCAACACCAACAGCATGGTTGGCTCAATCATTTCCATAAATGGTGATTCTTCTAATATTCTATTTTACGTTTAAATGGAGGTAGTGAGTCGATTAAGGCTTGTCCGTATCGCTTAGTGACTAGGCGTCGATCAAGAATCGTTACTCTACCAGAATCTCTCTCTTTACGCAGTAAGCGACCTACGCTCTGGATCAGCTTTTTGCTTGCGTCTGGTACAGTTATTTGCATAAACGGGTTTCCTCCTTTTTTCTCAATGTATTCGGAATGAGCCTGCTCAACAGGGGAGGTTGGAACGCCAAATGGAATTTTTGTAATCACCAAGTTTTCAAGTAATTCGCCAGGTAAGTCTAGCCCCTCAGAGAAACTGCCAGTACCAAATAAGATGCTGGTTTTATTTGATTCTATTAACTTTTTATGTTTTTTTAGAATTTCCTGACGTGAGCTTTCACCTTGAACTTGCAACGCCCAGCCTTTTTTTATGAACTCCGAAGAGAGTGCCTTCGCGACTTGGTTCATCTGCCAATAGGATGAGAATAATACTAAGTTGGCTTTCTTGTCTTCCAAGTACTTAGGCAAGATCTCAATAAGATATTCAGTAAATTGAGGCGCTGGTGGTTCATATTTCATCGCAGGGATGAGTAATTCTGCCTGGTTTTGGTAATCGAATGGTGACGCAAGCGCTAAAAACTGAGTGCCTGATTCTGGTTTTCCATCAATACCAACCTGATGGCAAAAGTAATGGAAAGAGTTTAATGCACGCATCGTTGCGGAAACCAAAATGGCGCCAATACATCTGCTCCAAATCTGTTGATCGAGTTGCCATCCAATTTCAAGTGGCGAAACACTCACAATGAAATCACCCTCGCGATCGGGGTGGGTTTCTAACCAGCGAGCTAAAGGCGCACCTTTTTCACGAGTTGGTTCAGCCATTAAATGCCATACTTGCGCTAGGTTTTCTAACCTTTGAATGTAGAAACCGAGCTCTGCAAGCGCTGGTTCAGCCAACCTTGTCGCAAGCTCCCCGTCTTTTACTCTTTCCGCAATAAGGTCGGCAATTTTTGCCACGCTCTGATTTGCTTTTTTACTGAACTGTTTTAGTTCTTTGGATTGGTTCTCTAGCCACTCAGGTAGTTCACCGTGTTCGAAGCGGTAGATACCCTCTTCAAATTGAGCTGGGTCGAACTGTTTGGGCAATTGAGTCAGTGCCGGTATCAAGTTCTGAACCGCGTCTTGAAGGTCGTTGCGAAATCGAGCTACGCGTTTCTCGTCTGCGAGTGATGAAAACTTACTAATCGACTGATTTAACTTCTCAAGCCATGCTGCCGCGCCTTTTAAACTCGCAGATGCTGAAGCATGGTCACGAGCGACGTGAGGTAAGTGATGTGCCTCGTCGAAGACGTATATTGTATTTTCTGGCTCAGGTAAAATCACGCCGCCACCTAAATCTGCGTCTGCCATGACGAGAGAGTGGTTAGCAATGATGACATCGTTTTTATCCAACTCTGAGCGCGCTTTTTGGAATGGGCAGCCGCGGTGGCCTGGTAAACTGTTATTGCAACTGTGTTTATCACTGACAATCAGTTGCCAAAGCTTATCGTCGATGGGTTTAGGCCAAGAATCACGGTCACCGTCCCATTTACCTTGCGCAAGAGAGCGATGCATTGTTTCTAACAGCTCTATATCTTTTTGCTTAGGTTTGGTTTCAAACATGGCTAACTGGCCACCATCAGCACCGCTAGCAGTGGCGAGCTTTTCTGCACAACAATAGCGTTGACGGCCTTTTGCCAAAATAAAAGAAAACTCTCGGTCGGTAATCCGACGAAAAAGAGGGAGGTCTTTATTTATGAGCTGCTCTTGCAGAGCGACGGTCGCCGTTGAGATAACCACTTTCCTATTGTTATGTACAGCCACGGGAATGGTCGCCATTAGATAAGAGAGCGATTTACCAATTCCAGTCCCTGCTTCTGCAACGAGTATTCGGTTAGATTTGTGATACTGACCGCACAGCGTTTTTGCAATCTCTGCAACAAGGTAGTTTTGTGCTCTTCTAGGCACAAAGTTATCAAGTTGATCTTGAAGGTTTTGATAGCTATTACGAATCGATTTTTGAATGTTACTGGTCAGCATACGGGCCTCAAATGCGTTGGAGGCGAATAGTAGCACACATCACTAGTTGTACAGTAGTTCACAAAACGGAATGCTTTTATAAGGAATGTAGATCTCCTTCACAAAAAAATATTGAACCTTATCTTAATGAAATTAATTTCATTATATGAAAAATATAAAACTCCAACTTGGTCTTATTTGTGGGTTTTTATTCTTTTTTTTGTTTTTTTAAATTTACTTATTGGATTAAAAAACCATTTGTTAATAATTTTGTAAATTACAAATAATAATGGAGATTGGTTAGATGTTCGTCGAATAAATAAAGGTAAACTTATCAAGTTATTGTTTTATAATGGTATTTTGTTTTTTTTACATTGGTATTTAGAAAATTTGACAGCCAGAATAATCTTTTGCACTCTTAGCTCCAGATTTTGAGGAGGTGCTGTATAACGTTTTGTTAACGCTCTACCTCAAACATATAAAAAAAGGGAACCGGACAAGGATATCCCGAACTAAGAAAAGGCAGTGGATTAATTATGAAAAAAACTCTATTAGCACTAGCTGTAGTTGCGTCTGCAACTTCAGTGAACGCAGCTGAAGTATTCAAATCTGAAGAAGGTTCTGTAGATTTCTACGGTCAGCTACGTCCAACTCTTCTATTCACAGAAAAAACTGATCACACAGCAGAGCTAAACACTAGCTCTTCTCGTACTGGTGTGAACGCGGTTTACGTTGTTGACGAAAGCCTAAAAGTTCTGGGTGAAGTTGAAATCGGTGTTGCTCTAGGTGACAACTACGACGCAGGTGCTGATTCAAGCGAGCGTACAGATGACTCTGTATACGTACGTCGCCACATCATCGGCTTTGATATGGGTGATATGGGTACTCTTCGCTTCGGTAAAGAAGGTACTTGGGCGGATGACGTATACTTCGCAGATTACTCTTACTTCTTCGGTGGTAACGCAGCGGAAACTGCATACGGTCACGCTTGGAACAACGATTCTCAAATCAAATACGCTTACGAAAATGACGCATTCTGGCTAAAAGCTGGTTACGCGCTAGGCGAAAAAGATTCTAACGAAGAAGTACTAGAAGTATTCGTTGGTAAATCTTTCAACGACCTATCTCTACACGCTGGTGTACTTACTGCGAACAACGACATCAACGTAACTAAAGAGAAAAAACTAGTTCTTAATGGTGTAGAGCAAACAGTTTCTCACACAGAGCGTACTGATAACGAAAACCTATCTTTTGAAGTAACTGCTGAGTACGCACTAAACGAGCACACTCTAGGTGCTACGTACTACTACAACGAAAACGAAGATAAGCTAGGTAAATCAACAGTTGATTCACACTACATCGTTGTAGCTGGTATGTTCGCTGTTGCTCCTAAAACAACTCTATACTCTGGTTACGAGTACCTAGCTCAGTCTACTGACGAAGCAGGTAAAGTAGACGCAGACTCTTCTTGGTTCTACGCTGGTGTTGAATACAAGTTCTCTAAATGGGCACGTGTATTCGCAGAAGCGGGTTACACTTTCGAAGGTACTGACTTCGACAACAAAGACACAGACGACGCAACTAACTTCGGTGTTGGTGCTCGTTTCTACTGGTAATCAATACCCAGTTTGATATTGTAAGACCCAGCTATATGCTGGGTCTTTTACTATGAAGATAAGGATGAAAAATTCTATGCAGTTATCATTAAAAGTGGCAATGGCACTGTCTATTTTTGCCAGTACAAACCTCTACGCTGCAACGACTTTAGTGGTTCCAGAAGACGTGAAGTTATTGGCCGTCAACATGGAGAAGCCAGATCTAGAAGGTGGTCTTTTTTCTAGTGAGAAGACAATCGATCTACCTGACGGAACGAATCAAATTGTCTTCAAATATCAACCTGCTTTTGAAACAAACGAAAACCTTAAGACGGTTTACAGTGATGTAATCGTTGCTAAATTTGATGCTGAAAACGAAAAGCTAACGTTTGAGCTGCCAGAGTTTAAAACTCTTCGCCAAGCGCAAAACAACATCTCGCCTCTAGATTGGCAATTACTGGATACCAAAGGCCAACCTATTGCTTTGGTCGAAGATGTATTAGAGTCAGATGGTGTTCAAATTGGTCGTAATTACCCTCAAGAATCTCGTAACTACAACATTGCTGGCGGTATCGCGAGTGTTGCCGTTAGTTATGTAACTGTGAATCAGCATCAACAATCAGTAAGTGATATCGAGCCTCGAGTTGAGACTAGTGATACCCGTTCAACAGCCGCATCGAACGACAGCCCAATGGTTGATGTATTAAAGACGATGTACCAGAAAGCGTCTCCGGCGGAAAAAGAGGCCTTTAAAAACTGGCTTGCTGAGCAGTAATCCCTTAGTTCATTAGATAGGGCTTAACTGAAAAAGTACGAATCTAAAAAGCAGGCTTTAAGCCTGCTTTTATCTTTTCTGCTTATTAGAGAGAGATTTCTCTCCATTCACCAGGCATTAGGTCGTTAAGGACGATATCACCCATCGAATGACGAATGAGGCGCAAAGTAGGGAAGCCAATGTGCGCAGTCATGCGACGCACCTGACGATTTCTTCCTTCAATAATGGTAATGGCTAACCAAGTGGTAGGGATATTTGCGCGAAAACGAACCGGAGGCGTTCTGTCCCAGACTTGTGGTTTTGGAATAACTTCAACTTCGGCTGGTAGAGTCATACCATCTTTTAGCTCTACTCCCTTTCTCAATTTTTCAAGATCTTGCTCCTGAGGAGCGCCATCAACTTGAACCCAATAAGTCTTCGGCGATTTTGACTTTGGCTGCGTTAGCTTCGCCTGCAAGATGCCATCGTTAGTGAGTACCATCAAACCTTCGCTGTCTCGGTCCAATCGGCCAGCCGCATAGACATTTTTGATTGGGATATAGTCCGCTAACGTTTTGCGACCATCGCCATCGGTAAATTGACTGAGCGTATCGTAAGGCTTATTGAAAATAATGACTTTACGATCTTTAGGGGCCACTTTTGGCTTTTGGCTTTTTGTTGGGCGATTAGGGCGGCGGTCTTGCTGAGTACGAGTCTTCGAGCCATTGCGAGCTCCTGAGTGTTTAAAATGGCCCGTTTTAGACTGGTTACGACTGCGACCTTTTTCCTGACCTGTACGAGATGACATGTTAACTACCCTGCAAAAATGTAAATGAACTGTGTTTGAAAGTTTTAAGTTTTCTCATGATCGGATATGATTTGCGCGCCTAAAACTAACAAACGCGCACAGAATGATAGACTAATTCGTGTTATTTGTTTAATTATATCAGTGCACTCATGGATTCAGAGCTTAGAGCTTCAAACTACAACAAAGAGTGCGAACCGCATGTGGCGTTAGTGAGGAGACATGTACTGCTAACGCGCAGCAATGCGTCAATTAAACCAACTCAGACGCTGAGTTGATCAGCCAACAAGTTGATTAAAAAATAGGGAAATTTCATGCCTACAGAAAAACCTACAATTATCTACACCATCACTGATGAAGCGCCGGCGCTAGCAACTTATTCATTACTACCAATCATTCAATCATTCACAGCATCGTCTGGCATCAATGTAGATACTCGTGATATTTCACTAGCAGGTCGAATTATCGCTAACTTCCCAGAGCATCTAAAAGAAGAACAGCGCATTGGCGATGCGTTGACTGAGCTTGGTGAACTAGCTCAAACTCCAGAAGCAAATATCATCAAGCTACCTAACATTTCAGCTTCAGTTCCTCAGCTTAAAGCGGCGATTAAAGAGCTTCAGGCGAAAGGTTACGATTTACCAAACTACCCAGAAGAGCCGAGCACGTACGAAGAGAAAGCGATTAAAGCGGCTTACGACAAAATCAAAGGTAGTGCGGTTAACCCAGTACTTCGTGAAGGTAACTCAGACCGTCGTGCTCCGACTTCGGTTAAGAACTACGCGAAGAAAAACCCACACTCAATGGGTGCATGGTCAGCAGAATCTAAGTCCCATGTTGCGAGCATGTCAGACAATGACTTCTTTGGTAGCGAAAAGTCTACAACTATCTCTGGTGCAACAGAGGTCAAAATCGAGTTTGTCGGTAATGATGGTACAGTTAAAGAGCTTAAGTCTGCGTTCCCATTACTAGATAAAGAAGTCATTGATACTTCAGTAATGAAGAAGAAGGCGTTGGTTGAATTTTTCGAGAAAGAGATTGCTGAAGCGAAAGCACAAGACGTGCTGCTGTCTCTTCATATGAAAGCGACGATGATGAAAGTGTCTGACCCTGTCATTTTCGGTCATGCAGTAAAAGTTTACTACAAAGACGTTTTCGATAAGTACGGTAAGCTGTTTGAAGAGCTAGGCGTTGATGTAAACAATGGCATCGGTGATGTTTACTCAAAAATTGAGGCTCTACCTGAAGCGCAAAAAGCAGAAATTGAAGCGGCCATTCAAGCGGTTTACCAAACTCAACCAGAACTTGCGATGGTTGACTCTGATCGTGGTATCACAAACTTACATGTACCAAGTGACATTATTGTAGATGCTTCTATGCCAGCAATGCTTCGCTCTTCGGGTCAAATGTGGGGACCAGATGGTAAACAAAAAGACACCAAAGCGATGATTCCAGATCGTAGCTACGCAGGTATTTACCAAGCGGTTATTGATTTCTGTAAAGAGCACGGCGCATTTGACCCAACCACTATGGGGAGCGTACCTAACGTCGGCCTAATGGCTCAGAAAGCAGAAGAGTATGGTTCTCATGACAAGACATTCATTCTAGACGCTGCGGGTACTGTTCGCGTTGTTGATGCTTCAGGTAACGTACTGTTAGAGCAAGCGGTTGAAGAAGGTGATATCTTCCGTATGTGTCAGGTTAAAGACGCACCAATCCAAGATTGGGTTAAACTAGCAGTGACTCGCGCACGTGCAACAGGTGTTCCAGCTGTATTCTGGCTAGATGAAAACCGCGCGCACGATGCTGAGCTCATCAAGAAAGTAAACGCCTACCTACCAGATCACGATACTGACGGTCTAGAGATTAAGATCCTATCTCCTGTTGAAGCTTGTAAGTACTCACTAGAGCGTATGAAAGCGGGCCTAGATACTATCTCTGTTACAGGTAATGTTCTTCGTGACTACCTAACAGACTTGTTCCCAATTCTAGAGTTAGGTACGTCTGCTAAGATGCTATCTATTGTTCCATTGATGAATGGTGGTGGCCTATTTGAAACAGGCGCTGGTGGTTCTGCTCCTAAGCACGTTCAACAAGTAGAAAAAGAGAATCACCTTCGTTGGGATTCTTTGGGCGAGTTCCTAGCTCTTGCAGCTTCGTTAGAGCATTTAAGTGTAGCGACAAACAATCCTAAGGCTCAGGTTCTAGCAGATACACTAGATAAAGCGACCGGTGAGTTTTTAGACACCAACAAATCTCCGTCACGCAAAGTGGGTGAGCTAGATAACCGTGGAAGCCACTTCTATCTTGCACTTTACTGGGCGAAAGCGCTTTCAGAGCAAACGGATGATGCGGATCTTGCTGCTGAATTTGCACCAATTGCAAAAGCGCTGTCAGAGCAGGAAGAAACGATCGTTGCTGAGCTAAATAATGCGCAAGGCGTGAAAGGTGAGCTAGGAGGTTACTACTTACTAGACGATGCATTGGTTTCTAAATTGATGCGTCCAAGCGA
>NZ_JAWPOJ010000238.1:0-1285 GCF_033344235.1 Vibrio sp. Vb1554
AAATTCGATACGTGGGACAACGATAATGATCAGTGAATGGGAAAAACACACACTCCTAGCCGATACTGCCCTGCAACTAGATGATCCTGTACGCAGCATTCTTCACTATCAACAAGCTTTAAGCTTAAGTGAAGACATTAGTGAATGCGTGGAAATTGAAGCAGACGAACGCCTTTTGATTTCTGTAATCTCTTGTCACAACCTCGCGCAATTTTGGCGCTGGGCTGGTGATACCGAATACGAACTCAAATATCTTCAGCTGGCATCTGAAAAAGTGCTCACACTTATTCCCCAATGCCCAAACCAGAATTGCGCGAGCTTTATTGACTCCATCGGCTGTTGCACAAAAGCACTTATCGATTTTATGAAGCGTCATCCAAACCCAGCAATTGCGAAACAAGTAGAAAAGATCGATACCGCAACCAATTGCGAAGTGATCGCTAAGTTTCGTTTAAATTAATGAGCAAAGGTCGAAAATAAGCTGACCTCATCACTTGGAAATAACTCACGAAAGTTATTCAACAGTAAGTAGATACTCACTAACATATACAACGTAAGACTTGAGCGTTTTCGATGCTCTTACTTAATTTACAAGCTAACAACGTCAATATACAAAAACGCCGGAGATTATTTCTCCGGCGTTTTTTATGTAAGCATGCTTACTACGGCCTAAACTTGAGTTCGACCTAAAGAGATGACTACACGACGGTTCTTGTCTTTACCAATCGGCGTGCCATTATCAGCAATAGGTCGGCGCTTGCCATAACCTTGCACTTGAATACGATCCTCTGGCAAACCCAGTGATTCAAAGTAAGTACGTAGAGACTCTGCTCGTCGCTCCGATAGGCTCTGGCTTTCGCTCTTACCATCGGTTGAATCAGTGTATGTCGCCACCAGCACGAGGTCGATATCTTGATTGTGACGCACATAATCAGCAATCTGAGCAAGACGCTTTTTAGACGCTTTCGTCAGTTGGTCGCCCTGACGTTCGTAATGCAAAATCGTAAACGCAATATCTTCGAAACTGTACTTCAACAAATTGGCGATACAGTCACTAAACGCATTGTACTTACTTTGGAATAATACGGATGACAACGCGACTTCAATTCGTTGATCGCGACTTTGCCAATCTTGATAGCTGAATGTTGGGTAACGGCCTTTCTCTAATTCAGATAAAATACCCCAAGCAGTTTGACCACCGACATACCCATCAAACTGTTTGAAAAACTTCAGATTCGTGATGCGGTCGGCATGCTCACCCGGTCGCCAAGGCGGTGGCATTGAG
>NZ_JAWPOJ010000239.1:0-1281 GCF_033344235.1 Vibrio sp. Vb1554
TCAATTAAATAGTTAACAATCTGTTTTTGCTTATTTTTAACCCAACAATGACCTGTTAATTGTATTTAACCGATAAATACTGCTGAACAGAATCGATTGAAACAAAGCGATATGTGACCAACACTTTCTCGAATATGAAACAGATATAATGAACAGAACCCCCTAGGATACTGAGCACATTACAAAGAAAGGTCTTGTTATGAAGAAAACATTATTGGCGTCACTCGTATGTGTAGTGGCTTTAGCTGGATGTAATCAAAAGGAAGAGACCGAGGCACCTGCCCAATCGCAACAGGAAGCGAACCCAATCTGTAACTTAGAAAAACTGCCCGGCGGATGGTCGCAAAGTGACATGACCGATGAAGCGCAACCATTGCTTGATGTGGTACTCGCGCAAATGAACACTTCCGCTAAGTTAAAGCAAATCCTCAGTGTTCGCACTCAGGTGGTAAGCGGCATTAATTACGCGATTGAATTTGAAATGGATAATGGCGAAATCTGGAATACGATTGTCTACCGCTCGTTAGACGACGAAATCAAGATGACGCAACCTGCAAAACTTGGACGCTTCTGCTCATAATATGCAGACATAAAAAATGGCTCCCGATTGGAGCCATTTTTATTCACGATGTTCTGTTCAGCCCATCACATTCATCAGAACTAAGCCGTGGCGATATTAGCTTTAGGCAACTTAATCGAAATCAACGTTGTCAGCGCCAAGAAAGCGAAAGAGACCCACAAACACGCCGCTAGTCCAGCTTCTTGGTAAATCCACCCCGACAATACCGTGCCAATCAAACGTCCCATGGCGTTGGCCATGTAGTAAAAACCGACATCCAACGAGACGCCGTCGCCTTTGGCATAGCTCACAATCAGATACGAATGCAGCGAAGAGTTAATGGCAAAGACCGCACCAAAAATCATCAGCCCAACCACAATCACGATTTCCGGCTGCCAACCAATTTGTACTCCGTAAGCAATCCCGCCCGTGATTAAGGCAAGAATCCCCGCCCACACCAATGCCGCACTTCCATCAGGCACGCGACCTTGCGCTTTACCCGTAATGCGCGGCGCAAAACCTTGCACAAAGCCATACGCGATCACCCATGATGCTAAAAAGCCACCAACCCACAAGTGATCCCAGCCAAATACGCTGCCGAGATAAACCGGCAAAGCCACCACAAACCAGACATCCCGCGCACCAAACAGGAACATGCGCGCTGCGGACAAGATGTTGACCGATTCAGACTTAGAAAAGATGTGGCTAAACTTAGGCTTATT
>NZ_JAWPOJ010000240.1:0-1277 GCF_033344235.1 Vibrio sp. Vb1554
ATGAGAGCATGGCTTATTGGCTTAGCAGTCATTATCGGTTTGGCAGGTTGTGCGGACAACACTGCTGGGATCCGAGTTGATGGCCAAACACAAAACGTATTTTTTAACGATAACGTATTGGGCAGCCGACTGTTGGTTGACAACATCACCACGACTTACGTCGATGATCGACCACGTGGTGTGGTGCAGTTAAGCAGTAACTACAAAGGTGACCAGCACATTCTTTATCGCTTCTACTGGTACGACAACAATGGTTTGGAAGTGAACACCAAACCGGGGCCTTGGCGCAAAATGATCGTGCGTGGATTTGAATCTGTGACGCTGTCGGAGGTCACGGTCAATCCAAATGGCACACATTTCCGTGTTCAAATTAGAGAAGCACAAGACGATTAATCTTAACGGCTTTGCCGTAGCTGCCGCGCCAACATGCGCTGGTATTGATATAACTAAGGAACTCTCATGAAAAAAAGTATTATTGCTCTTTTAGGTCTAGCCGTTGTTTTGGGTGGTTGTTCTAACAAAGTCTCTTACGGTGATTCACAAGCGACTGAAACCACAACCATCGATTTCGGTTCGACGGACCTACAAAAAATTGCTGGCGAGATGGTAGACAGCATGATGATGTCAGGGTCAGTAGCAGCAATTACTCGTGACCAACGTCCAATCGTGTTTGTTGAGCGAATCAAGAACAAAACCAGTGAGCACATCGACACTGAATCGATCACTGATACCATCTCAACTAAAATGCTGAACTCAGGCAAATTCCGCTTTGTTGATATGGACCGCGTAGAATCGGTTCGTGAGCAACTTAACTTCCAAAATACGGACGAGCTTGTTAACCAAAGTACAGCAATTCAGTTTGGTAAAATGGTCGGTGCGCAATACATGCTTTACGGTAACCTTTCTAGCATCGTGAAAAATGCAGGTAGCGATAAAGATGTATACTACAAAATGACAATGCGTTTGATGGATTTGGAAACAGGCCTAATCGAATGGGCTGATGAAACAGAAATCCGCAAAGAGCAATCTAAGAGCCTATTTGGCCTTTAATTGACCATAATGGAGAAGTCATCAATGGCGTGGTTTTCTTGGCAACAAGCAAAACAGTTAGATCCGAGCTTAAATGCGTTAGATGGCTTCTTTTCAGAACCTCCGGTGAAGGTGCAAACCGTCACCGGAGGGCTCACCAACCGCTGTTGGCGGTTGGAATCTTCTCAAGGCCTTGCTTATGTCTGGCGACCGACCAGCAACGTATGCAAGGCTTTTTCTATCTCTCG
>NZ_JAWPOJ010000241.1:0-1275 GCF_033344235.1 Vibrio sp. Vb1554
TGATCGTCAGTGCTATGACATTAATTTCCCGCGTTCTGGGTTTAGTTCGCGATGTTGTAGTGGCAAATTTAATGGGGGCAGGAGCAAGCGCAGACGTCTTTTTCTTCGCCAACAAAATTCCGAATTTCTTACGACGTTTGTTTGCTGAAGGGGCTTTTTCTCAAGCGTTTGTCCCTGTTTTAACGGAGAATCACGCTCAAGGTGATATGGACAAAACACGCGAGTTGATTGCTCGTGCTGCCGGTACGTTAGGGGTTATTGTCTCTATTGTTACCGTGCTGGGCGTGCTGGGCTCTGGTGTGGTAACCGCGCTGTTTGGTTTTGGCTGGTTTTTAGATTGGATGCATGGTGGGCCGGCCGCAGAGAAATTTGAGCTAGCCAGTCTGATGCTCAAAATTACCTTCCCTTATTTATGGTTCATCACCTTTGTTGCGCTTTCCGGAGCCATTCTTAATACACTCGGCAAGTTTGCCGTCTCCTCATTCACTCCGGTCTTTTTGAATGTCATGATCATTCTGGCGGCTTGGTTTATCTCGCCACAGATGTCTCAACCGGAAATCGGTCTGGCTATCGGTGTGTTTTTAGGTGGTTTGGTTCAGTTCTTATTCCAAATTCCTTTCCTTATTAAAGCGGGCGTGATGGTTAAGCCTAAGTGGGGGTGGCGCGATCCTGGGGTGGTAAAAATCCGCACGTTGATGATTCCCGCTTTGTTTGGCGTCTCTGTCAGTCAAATCAACCTGCTATTTGATACTTTTATTGCCAGCTTTCTACAAACTGGCTCAATCAGCTGGTTGTATTATTCCGATCGTTTGTTGGAGTTCCCGCTGGGGCTGTTTGGTATTGCGATTGCGACGGTGATTTTGCCTGCGCTGTCTCGTAAACATGTGGACTCGCAGAGCGAAGGTTTTGCACATACCATGGATTGGGGCGTTCGCATGGTAACGCTGCTCGGGATTCCGGCGATGTTGGGTTTGATGGCGTTGGCGAAGCCGATGTTGATGGTGCTATTTATGCGCGGTGAGTTCTCTCCACAAGATGTGCACCAAGCGTCTCTGTCGTTGCTCGCTTACGCATCTGGCCTATTGAATTTCATGTTAATTAAAGTGTTGGCGCCAGGCTATTACTCACGTCAAGACACAAAAACGCCAGTGAAATACGGCATCATCGCGATGGTGACTAACATGGTGTTCAACGCAATTTTCGCCTATTTCTACGGTTACGTCGGCTTGGCTATTGCTACGGCATTGTCAGCGTTCGTCAACATGGCGCTGTTGT
>NZ_JAWPOJ010000242.1:0-1275 GCF_033344235.1 Vibrio sp. Vb1554
AAATAGAACAGCAGTTCCCGCAAGGCAAACACATCATGATGGAGCACTTTTACCGACGGATGCGCAAGCGCTTTGATATTTTGATGCAAGACGGTAAGCCAATGGGTGAAAAGTGGAATTACGATGCCAACAACCGTAATAAACTGAAAGTGAAAGATATCGAGCAATTACCCAAACCGCTGATGTTTAGCCTGAATGTTGACGAGATTGTAGAGCGACTAACGCGACACAAGATCTCGACCATTGGTTCACTAAATGGTGATTTGTTATGGCCAGTGAATCGCGCTCAAAGCCTATCTTTGCTCGCGCATTTTTGTCAGGTTTGTCTCCCTCATTTTGGTCGGTTTCAAGATGCGATGACGGCGGAGCACGAATCCAAATGGAGTTTGTATCACAGTCGTTTGTCGTTCTCGATGAACAGTAAGTTACTGCACCCCAAAGAGGTAATAGATGCTGCACTTAGTGCGTATCAATCAAACAAACACATCGATATTGCACAGGTAGAAGGATTCATTCGTCAGATCTTAGGTTGGCGGGAATTCATTCGGGGTGTGTACTGGGCGAATATGCCGCAGTATCCGCAGAAAAATGAGCTCGAAGCATCACGTGATTTACCCGACTACTTTTGGACAGGAAAAACCAAGATGGCTTGTATGCGCAATGCAATAGGCCAGTCTCTCGATTATGCCTACGCCCATCACATTCAGCGTTTGATGGTGACGGGCAACTTTTGTTTGCTCACCGAGATGAATCCTGACCAAGTAGATGCTTGGTATCTCGGCATTTATGTCGATGCGATTGAGTGGGTAGAAATGCCCAATACACGCGGTATGGCATTGTTCGCCGATGGTGGCATTGTTGGCACCAAGCCTTATGCCGCAAGCGGGTCGTACATCAACAAAATGAGCGATTACTGTAAAGGTTGCCACTATGACAACAAGGCGCGCAGTGGTGAAGGCTCTTGTCCGTTTAATAGTCTTTATTGGCGATTTATGGACAAGCATGAAAAGCGACGCGCTACCAATCCACGAATCGGTATGATTTTCCAGTCTTGGGACAATATGGAAGCTTCGCAGCGGCAAGCGATTCTTGAGACGGCTGAACGCTATATCGCGGATTTGGAGCATTTGTGATGAACATTTTGATCGTCGGTGGGAACGGAGGGATTGGTTTGGCGATGGTCAAAGAGGCACTAGTGCGCTTTCCGCAGGCTCAAATTCACGCGACCTATCGGCGCACAAAATCCGATTATGAACATTCAGCCTTGATTTGGCA
>NZ_JAWPOJ010000243.1:0-1274 GCF_033344235.1 Vibrio sp. Vb1554
AAGTTGTTTTTCTAGCCCTTTCACATGCTGCGACAATGCAGCCCGCGTCACTCCCATTTCGGAGGCGGCTTTCGTAAAACTGCGATGGCGCGCTACATGCGCAAACCACGTTAGTGAAGATATTAGGGAAGGTTCAATAGCCATTTGTTAAGTATAACTTAACAGTCATGTGTGTAAAACGATATTTATCTAATACAGTTCGTTCACTAGTATTAACTCAAGGCTTACGCCCCACGAGACAAAACAGTGAAACGCTACAGGAGAATTTCGTTATGTCTAAAGTTACTTTCAAAAATCTAAATGGTCTGGGCATCTCTATTGCAGCGGTGATTAACGTTCCTGAAAACTTTGATGAATCTAAACCGTATCCTGCCATTGTAGTTTCTCATCCTGGTGGCGGCGTTAAAGAGCAGACAGCGGGAACCTACGCGAAAAAACTATCAGAACATGGCTTCGTGACTATCGCATTCGACGCATCGTTTCAGGGCGAAAGTACAGGTGAGCCTCGCCAACTAGAAAACCCTCACATTCGTACCGAAGATGTGAGTGCCGTTATCGATTATCTCACCACTCTTGACTACGTAGATAACGAACGCATTGGTGCAATGGGGATTTGTGCAGGTGCTGGTTACACCGCGAACGCAGCGATTAATGACCGCCGAATTAAGGCTGTCGGTACCGTCAGCATGGTTAATATCGGTCAAATGTTCCGTAATGGTTGGGATAACAGTGTGAAAGACAGCGACGCCATCCCTTACATCGAAGCGGGGTCACTCGCCAGAACTTCAGACGCGAGCGGCGCTGAGTTTGTCACAATCCCAATGGCGCCGTTAAAAGAAGAAGACGCGCCAAACGAAGAGTTACGCCAAGCGTGGGAGTATTACCACACCGATCGCGCGGCATATTGCACAGCGCCGGGCTTTGCAACCGCACGTAGTTTGAATCAAATCATCACTTACGATGCGTTTTTCAAAGCAGAAGCGTTCTTGACTCAGCCATTGCTGACCGTTGTCGGTAGCGAGGCTGGCAGTAAATGGATGAGCGATGACCTAATGGAACGAGCGGCAAGTACGGATAAACACTTGTATGTCGTTGACGGCGCAAATCACATGGATCTTTATGATGGTGAAACCCCTATCGCAGAAGCGATTGGCGCTCTAGCGCCGTTTTTCCAACGCACGCTTTAACAGATTGATTTGAGATACCAGATAGTTTGGCTCTGCGATCTCGAGCCAAATTTGAAACTAGGAACAAAGATATGAACACTCAAAAAG
>NZ_JAWPOJ010000244.1:0-1274 GCF_033344235.1 Vibrio sp. Vb1554
AGAAACAAACCGCTGCAGGGCAACGGTTTATTTTATTCGGTCAATGAGAAGGTATTACCTTGGTAATTTAAATACCGGCACCATGTCCAGATTCTGTTTGTTCCTCTTCTTCTTTGAGTTCAGCCATTTCTTCTTGCTGCTGTGCTTTCTCGATGCTCAACCACCAAACGAACAACTCATACCAAATCGCCAGAATAACCGCACCTAGGAACAGGCCAACGATGCCGTAGAAAAGCATACCGCCGATGGCCCCAAGCAGAATCACAGGCATTGGTACGTCTACACCTCGGCCCATAAACATTGGTTTTAGTAAGTTCTCAGACAGCGCACCGACAACCGCCCACACGGTAAACATGGTCGCGGTTGTGCTGTCTTGCGTCATGTACATGTAGCCAATCACTGGCAATACGGCAAGCAGCGCAGGAAGCTGAGCGATACACAAAATCATCAGAATCAGAGTGAGCAAACCAGCAGCAGGAACGCCAAATACAAAGAAGCCAGCACCGATCAATAGCGCTTGAATCGCAGCCACACCAACTACGCCCAGCAGCACGCTTTTAATGGTCGCGGCGATAAGCGTTGTCCAGCTTTTCGCGTTTTCGCCAGCGGTACGGATCGCGATAGTTTGCAGGCCCGATGCCAACGACTCTGAATACGTCATAAAGCCAGCAGCGATAGCCAGTGACAAGATAGACAGCAACAAGCTACCTAACACGCCGCCAACCATGCCAAGCAAAGAGGTTAATGCTGACTTGATTTGTGGCATAAAGGTTTGTATTGCTTGCTCTAAGTTAGTCGCAAAGAGCGTCCATAATTCATAAAGTTTGTCACCCACAAGAGGCCAATCAGCAACAGAAGCTTTAGGTCCAGGGATTTTCACCTGACCATTTTGCAGTACGTCCAACGCGTGTGTTGCACCATCCACGATAGAGCCCGACACCATCACTAGTGGCGTTACCAGCAGGGCGATACCCAGCAGTGCGATTGTCGTGGCAGCCAAGCCGCGTCTACCGCCGTAAGCGCGTTGCAGTTTTTTGGTCAGTGGTAGTAGCGCTACCGCGATGATGGCACCCCAAATCACTGGAAGGATGAATGGCCTGATGATGTCGTACGTAAACATCAGCAATACGAAGATCAAGCCAATACGTATCGCTGATTCCACCATGTTACTGATGAAAAGCTTACTTTCATTTCTTTCCGATTGTTTATCCATTTTTGTTTACCTGATGATCAATGTTAGAACTGACGAGACTTGAAACAACAATCGCCATATA
>NZ_JAWPOJ010000245.1:0-1274 GCF_033344235.1 Vibrio sp. Vb1554
AAAAGCAATGCAAGTAGCGCTGAACCAACTGGCTGACTTTGTCCAAAAAGGGGTTCAAGAGCCTGCACAACAACCCGGAGTAGCGAATGCTTATTCGAACTGAAGCCCCTGCGGACATTCTGACCATTGACCGCCTATTGAAACATGCGTTTCCAACCGATGCGGAAGCCAACTTGGTGATGCGTTTACGTGAAAACGGCAAGCTGACCTTGTCGCTGGGGGCGTGTACGGATGAAGGTTAGTTAAGTGGCCATGCTTTATTTAGCCCAGTTACATGAAATGTTTAAGATATGTCTTGGCAAGGGCTTGCACCATTGGCTGTTCATGAGGACTATCGCCGTCAAGGCATTGGTGCTGAACTCATTAAAGAAGGTTTCGAATCTTTGCGTGATTTCGGTTATCCAGTCTGTGTCGTGTTGGGTGAACCTGACTACTATGCACGACAAGGTTTCAATGCTGGTGAAGAGATGGGCTTTGAATGCGCTTGGGAAGTGCCTGAAGGTGCGTTTCGAGTAGCTGAACTCGTCGAGGGCCAATGTGCAGGACGTTCTGGACGTATTGATTACGCGCCTGAGTTCTCAGAGCTTTAAATACTGAAACAGCCCGCAGAAATAGCGGGCTGTTTGCTTTTCATCATTCATTCGACAAGCATGACGTTTATTGAGCGTTTTTGGTTCTTTTTTTGCCCCAGATTTCGACTTTTGCTTTTTTGCTGACACCCAACACGTCGAGCTTCATGTTTCCCCAACTGCTGTATTTCATTTCAAGGTGCTTAAGTTTCGCGTCCTCCGCTCCTGGTAGTGTCCAAGCTCGCGTTGACATTCCGTTGGTGAGCGTGCCCATTGATGTGAGTTTTTTCTCGCTGCCGTCGGTCATGGTGACTTTGATGTCTTTTAAATCGACGGTGCCTTGAATGCACTTTATTTTGATTTTACTGAAGGTACGGTTTTTGAGAAGACTATTTGGCGTAACGGTGTCTGTCTCCGTTTGGAAGTTGACGGTCTTGGTTGCGATCAGCTCCCAGTCATCATTATTGCTGCTCGCAAATGTGGAAAAACTGATGGTCGCTACCATCATCACAGTAAAGAGTGATTGGAAAAGCTTCATAACACCTCTGACTTTTTGATAGGATTGCCTCGTTCAAACAGGTGACGAAAAATGTCAATTAACGAGAAACAGTATTTACACGAAATGGGAATCACCTCGTGGGAGTTGATTCATCCAGAAAGGTTGGCAGGCTATCAACCGCCAACTATGGATTTGCCAAGTTCTTG
>NZ_JAWPOJ010000246.1:0-1269 GCF_033344235.1 Vibrio sp. Vb1554
TATGGAAGCGTTATTGCGTTGGTGAGTTTAGCGATATAGATGATGCAAAGAAGTTTCTTGAAAACATGAATATCAAAGGTGCTTTTGTCGTTGATTACACGAAGAAAAGGTACGTTGAATTATGATCAAGTTTCAAAAAGGAAGTTTGACGGTCGAAGTTGCGATGGGCTTACCCGTTTTGATCATGGTGCTATTTACCTGGTTTGACTTGTCTGTACTTACGTATTCGATGGGGGTAACCGACCATGCGCTGACGACAGCTGTGATGAGTAGTAAAAAACAAGGTAGTTCTAGCAACTCGGAAAAAGTGGACTATCAAGATGTGGTCAAAACCAAACTAGAATCTAGCGGTGGTGCCTTATGGTCGAAGGTTGTCGACCATTCATCGGTATCGGCATCGGTCTATTACTTTAAAAATTTGTCTGATTTTGTGCAGTGTAACCGTAGCGGCCAAGCCTTAGATGATTGCCCTAATGTCAAAAAAGGCGATGCAGTGGCGAACTCAGTCAATATGCCGATAGCCATCTATCAATTGAGTTTCACTTATCACCCTTTGTTTAACTTTGTTATGCCAAGCATGAGCATTAATCGAGAGATGGTCGCAGTTCAAGAATATGAACGATGCACTTTCAAATTAGGTGAGGAGATCACTTGTGGTGGCTAAGTCGAAACAAACCGGAGCCTTTATCGTTGAACTTGCATTGGTATTACTCTTTTTTGGTTCAATCATTGCCATGCATATCAACTACACGATCGCAGTAAACAAGAAAGGGCAGTTGGATAGAGTGGTTTATTCCATCGTAAGCGTCATAAGCGAGCGTCGACAGTTGTTCGCCAACGAACTTAATATTTGTGGTGAGAACGGTAGACATTGTGAGGCACAAGTAAATAACGCGTTTTACATGGCGAAAGGCATGCTGAAACGTACGTTACCAGATTTTGATGCCAGCGAATTAGGCATGAGAATCACGGAGCTCTCGTTAGAAGAAAAGGACACTAAGCTCGTTACGTTTACCAACTTCAAAGGCAAAACAGAAGATTGTAATTTTCCAGATCTGAAGGAAATCACGGTGGCAGAAGCGAAGAAGCTATTACCACTGACGACACAGAACCGACGTCTTCCGCTTTATCACGTATCTCTATGCTACAAAACACCTTTCAATATCATCGGTGTAATGCGTGGTGAGCCGATCAAGGTTGTGACCAGTTCATACTCATTTGCAAGGATTTAATATGAAGGGCTTCACTAAGCAGAAAGGAGTGGCTGGA
>NZ_JAWPOJ010000247.1:0-1267 GCF_033344235.1 Vibrio sp. Vb1554
CCATCCGTCAACGCTAGTAATTCATCGACAAGGCTTCTACCGACAAACACCTCATGGTCTTGTATTTGTTGTGCATTTTGAACAGCATGGATTGGCCATATGTCCAACCCCATTCGTTGAACAGGAAACCCGGTCACGCTGCTACTTAAATGCCTAACTACGCCGTAAGTTTTAATTGAAATGATACCTTTCATCGCTATGCCTACATTACTTTGCTTTACATCGATTCATTGAGTATTCGGCATAGCAATTACGCTCGAATCCCTCGCTATCAAGTGTTCTCACAAATAATCGAGGTTATCCATAAGCTGGTAGAAGAAACCAATTGAACGGCCGTATTCGTCTACACGGATGCGCTCATTCACACCATGGAAACCTTCAAACTCTGTTGTATTCTCCAACTGAGTTGCCGTAATCGTGTAAACATCTGGCGCAAAATCACTGCGATCTTGATTGGAAATTGTTGGGAATTACACCGCTTTTGATAGGCGTTTTGCTGCCCCATCTAAGTCGACCTTAACTTCGATTTGCTCCACGCCTTTCATCTGCATTGAGCTAAAGTCTTGCTCGCCTGCCGCCCAAGCTGCAACGCCCGCAGTAAGGGCAATTGCTGAAGCGACGCCAGCGAAAATTTTTGAATGTTTTGTCATGTCCATTTTCCTTTTCAATAGGAAGTGAATTGGATTATTGCTCGTTGATATGGTCAGTATTATCGAAAAGCGTTACCTCAACCAATCGCTTATGTAGGACCTAACCCTACAAACGGTTTCATCGTATAAGGACGTAATAGACAACCATCAAAAGCTTCACTCACAGAGCTCATCACCTTTGGGAGCTGGTGACATAGGAATGCGCCGAAGTGTTACAAGTCAGCGCTTTTTCTGATCTGCATGCTTCATGTGAACATCAATTTGAGGGTAAGAGATTTCAACATGATTCTCTTTGAAGAGTTGATTAATTCTCTTATTCACCAAATGCAATGTTGGTAAACGATCATCAATGGAGTTGATGTGAAATCGAAGCTCGAACTCTAAACTTCTATCGTCAGGGCATTAATCGTTTCCGGCCAAATCGACGAACACTGCCCTTGAGTAAGCTTAGTCAATGATTCATTGTCTAACATGAACAAAAACGGGCATTGATGGACATCGATGATCTGGCAATAGCTCTACTGTTCAGGCTTTGAGTAGCAAGCGCATCACTCTTCGGTTTTCGGTGCAGAACAAGGCTCAGATTTTACTTACACCATTTGTAGGATGGCGTCCTA
>NZ_JAWPOJ010000024.1:0-75085 GCF_033344235.1 Vibrio sp. Vb1554
GCATTGCGAGCTGCACCAATTTCTACTTCAGAAAAGTTTGGTGTTGTTTCAATAAAAGTGTTGTTCATTACCGTCATGGCGAATCTCCCGATTGGCATTGGTAACGACCATCGACAAAGCATGAAAAGCCACTCTTGCACGCTAAAAGTCAGACAACAAATAAGATGCACAGAGAAAACCAATGCGAATGCACTGTCTATTCAGAATGTATGAAGGAAATAACGAGAAAAAAATTAGAAAAGATGCCTCACCACTTAGGTAAGGCGGAGATCGCCAATACCGAAGCGGGTTATTTCGCTCCCTTAATCTTACTCACCCAACGACTGGGAGGATGGTCGGTATTGTTCATGTAAATCTCCGATAGCGCTGCCATTATTGGCAGCGCAAGTATAGTAGCAAAGTTCATCAGGTATGGAAGTTTTACTTTGCCGTTTTTGCTAAATTTTCATACAAAAAAAGCGCCCTTCGGACGCTTTCATTTGCAGTCATTATGGATTACTGAATAGTAATACGAGCAAATTTACGTTTGCCTACTTGGAACACGTAAGTACCCGCTTCTGGAGCAAATTTGCTGTCCGCAATTTTTTCACCATCAATCTTCACAGCGCCCTGCTTAACCATGCGCATCGCATCTGACGATGATGGACATAAACCTGCTTCTTTCAACAGATTACTCACTGGGCGACCTGCGTCAAAGTCAAACTCTGGCATTTCATCAGGAATTTGGTTCTTCGCAAAACGGTTTACGAATTCTTGCTCTGCTGCATCGGCATCGGCTTCACTGTGGAAACGAGCAATAATTTCTTTTGCTAGCAATACTTTGATGTCACGAGGGTTTTTGCCCGCTTCTACATCAGCTTTGAATTGAGCAATCTCTTCCAGAGGACGGAAAGAGAGCAGCTCGTAGTAGCTCCACATTAAGTCATCAGAAATAGACATGATTTTACCAAACATTTCGCTTGGCGCTTCGCTGATACCGATGTAGTTGTTTGCTGACTTAGACATCTTCTTCTCGCCATCAAGGCCCACTAGAAGCGGCATCATCAGTACAACCTGAGGTTTTTGACCGTGAGACTTTTGCAGTTCACGACCCATTAGAAGGTTGAACTTCTGGTCTGTACCACCTAATTCAACATCCGTTTCCATTGCTACTGAGTCCCAACCTTGTAGAAGTGGGTACATGAACTCATGAATAGCAATTGGCTGACCACCCGCGTAACGCTTTTTAAAGTCGTCACGCTCTAGCATACGAGCAACGGTTTGGTTTGCCGCAAGGCGAATCATACCTTCTGCGCCCAATTCAGACAGCCACTCAGAGTTAAACTGAATTTTAGTCTTTGCAGGATCGAGAATTTTGAACACTTGCTCTTTGTACGTTTCAGCGTTACGCAATACGTCTTCGCGACTTAGCGGTGGACGAGTTGTGTTTTTACCTGTCGGGTCACCAACCATTGCAGTGAAGTCACCGATTAGGAACGTCACTTCATGACCTAGTTCTTGGAACAAGCGAAGCTTATTGAAAATAACCGTATGACCTAGGTGAATGTCAGGTGCTGTTGGATCAGCGCCCAATTTAATACGTAGAGGACGGTCTTCTTTTAGTTTTGCGATTAGCTCTTCTTCTGGAATCAGCTCTTCAACACCGCGCTTAATCTCGGCTAGTGCAGCTTCAATGCTCGCCATTCTTGTTCACTCCCACAGATTTGGCAAAAATATAATAGCTGAACATATTACTTGAATAGCGATGCATTTTGAAACACGTTAGACTAGGTAGTTGTCACTTTTTCCGTTTAATTTAGCAATCAAGTACCTCATGCATTCGATTTTTGTCCGACTTCCACTCTTGCACAAAGTATTGATCGGTTTTTTTAGTGCGCTGATTATCTTCGCGCTCTTCTTTTTACCTGATCCGCAAGACCTAGACCCGCAGCAGAGCCGATTAAAAGTTGGTCAACATTATCCTGTGCCAGTTTCCCTCGAACTCAGTGCACTAAATAGTTCATCGCCTGCGGTTCCCGCCGTGCTGCGCTGGGAGACATACAAGGTAAAAAATGGCGAGAGTGCTGCCATCTTATTTAGTCGCGTAGGGCTTTCTGCTCGTCTATTACATGAACTGGTGTCATCAGACAAAGAAGTGGAAAAACAGTTAACTCGGCTTCGACCTGGTGACCGATTGCAATTTGGTTTTGACGAAAATAGCGACTTGGTGCAGCTAAGAAGAACACTAAGCGCGTTCGAGACTTTTCGTATCACATTAAAAGACGGCAAGTACGTTTCTGAAGTTGATAAAAAAGAAGTCGACTTCCAGTACAACTACGCTGAAGCCACCATCAAATCAAACTTTTGGAATGCAGGAATATCTTCTGGATTAAATGGTAACCAAATCATGGAACTGGCTGGCATATTTGGTTGGGACATCGACTTTGCTTTAGATATTCGTAAAAACGACAGCTTCCGAGTACTTTACCAAGAGGAAGTGGTAGAAGGTGAAGTAATCGGCCGTGGAAAAATCATTGCTGCGATCTTTAAAAACCAAGGCGATACCTTTACCGCAATATTGGATCAGAAAAGTGGCAAGTATTACGACGAAAATGGGCGTGCAATGAAAAAAGCATTCTTACGCGCGCCGTTGGATTTCCGTCGAGTTTCGTCTAATTTCAACCCACGCCGCTTACATCCAGTGACGGGACGCGTTCGTCCTCATAGAGGCACGGACTATGCGGCACCGGTGGGTACCCCGATTTGGGCAGCTGGTGATGGCGTCGTTCAAAAATCGTCTTACAACAAATTTAATGGTAACTACGTTTTCATTAAACATAGTAATACTTACATTACCAAGTACCTGCACTTAACCAAACGTACTGTACGAGCTGGTCAACGCGTTAAGCAAGGCCAAACCATCGGTACGCTTGGCGGAACTGGCCGTGTAACTGGCCCTCACCTGCACTATGAGTTCCTTGTGAATGGTGTCCATAAAAACCCGCGCACGGTGAATTTGCCACAATCTAAATCCCTGACAGGAAAAGCGAGACAAACTTTCATGGCAAACGCGAAAGTTAGCATGGACAAGCTTGAACGCTACAGCAAACTGTTAGCAATGAAGTAAGGCAAGGTATTGAAAAGGGCAGCTTCGCTGCCCTTTTTGTTTTGTCGATATCATCACGATAAAGCTTACTGTTCGGAGTGATGCTCTCTCCCGAGCATAAGCAAACACGGTGTCAGAACTAACGTTAGCAAAGTCGCAAACGCCAAACCACCCGCGACAGCGGTCGCAAGCTGAGACCACCATTGAGTGCTTGGTGCGCCAAACTCCACTTTCTGATTAACTAAGTCGATGTTCATTTCTAACACCATTGGCAATAAGCCTAATATGGTGGTCACCGTCGTAAGTAAAACGGGTCTTAAACGCTGCACACCCGTACGCAAAATAGCCTCAGATTTTTCTAAGCCACGTTTACGCATCTGATTATAAGTATCGATTAAAACAATATTGTTGTTTACCACGATACCAGCCAACGCAATCACTCCAATTCCCGACATAATGATGCCAAATGGCTTTTGGAAAATAAGTAACCCAGCGAAGACACCAACGGTAGAAAACAGCACTGCACTAAGGATTAAGAAAGCTTGATAAAAGCTATTAAACTGCGTAATTAAAATCAAAGCCATCACACCAAGCGCGACAATAAAAGCATTTTGCAAGAATGCTGATGAGTTTTCCTGCTCTTCATTTTGACCCCGAATCTTATATTCAATGCCTTCTGGTAAGTCGAGCTGTTCCATTCCAGCGGCAATCTTAGGTAACTCAAGCGCCAAATTGTAACCTTCCACCATATCCGCTTTAATATTGATAACTCGATGACCGTCGACCCGACGAATAGTGTCTTGCTTATGATCTGGTTTGATTTGAGCAAAATTCGTAATCGGTACTAGACCAGCTGCCGTTTTCACTCTCAGCTGATCAAATCGACCTATGTCGCGCTTATCTTGCGGATAGCGCACCAAAATATCGACTTCTTCATCCGCATCATCGGGCAAATAATCGCCTATTTTCAAGCCGTTCGTAACAAACTGGACGGTATTCCCGACTAAAGTAGCATCCGCTGCAAAGCGAGAGGCGTCATCTCGCTGGATATCAATTTGCCAATCAATCCCTTCCTTATTAGTGGTATCACTCAAGTTGGTCAGTGCAGGATTACCATCAGCCCAATGTCGTACTTTTTTGGCTGCTTCATCTAACGCACTAACACTCAAATTTCGTGATGACACTTCAATCACGAGATCATGCTCGACAGGCGGCCCTGCGTCCGGGAATTTATACTCAAGTTCAACACCATAAAAGCGGTCTGTCGTCTCTTTTAGTTCCTCAATAATGGTTTTCACTTTGCGTCGATACTGCCAATCCACAGGCGTTATTTGAATCTGGCCAATCTCGTCCCCATTATCGCTCGATCCTGTGCGCGTGTAGACACTTTCAAACTCGTCATGACCGAGCATCACCTTCTCGATTTCGCGCATAACAACATCTTTTTCGTGAATAGACAGGTCACCATAAGAACGAACTTTAACGGTAAAAAAGGCAGGGTCCACCTCAGGGAAAAACTCTGCACCCAAGCCAGCTTTGTTGTAAGTGAAGCCGACACCTGCCGCTAGCAGTATCGCGCTGAGTAAGACTTTCCATGGATGACGAATCGCTACCGACAGAGTCTGGTAATAAAGCTTGGTAATGCCAGTCGCTTTTTCAAAGTTGCCGTTATGCAGCTCCACCATTTCTCGCTGAGCTTTCTGATTGACTACTTGAGGCTTGCCAATGATCCCACCGATGACAGGAACGAACAATAAAGCCATCATCAGCGAAGCGGCCAAGGTAGCAATTAAAGTAAGTGGTAAGTACTTCATGAACTCACCAGTGATGTCTGGCCAGAAAAGTAACGGAGCAAACGCAGCCAATGTGGTTGCTGTGGATGCGGTAATAGGCCAGGCCATTCGCTTTGCTGCATCTCGATAGGCTTCTTTACGTGGCGTTCCTTCTTGCATGCGCCGATCTGCAAACTCTGTCACCACAATGGCACCATCCACCAACATGCCTACCGCCATAATTAAAGCAAACAGTACGACGATATTGACCGTCAGCCCAAATACCGATAACACCAACAACCCAGTCAAGAACGATCCTGGAATAGAAATCCCCACGAGAAGCGCGGTCCTAACCCCCAATATGGCAATAATGACGATAACTACGAGGATAATTGCGGATAAGATATTGTTTTGTAGATCACTGAGCATCAATTTGACATCGTCGGATTGATCCCAAGTATATTTAACTTGCAAATTGTCGGGCCACTCGGCGCGCTTCTGTCCCAGAGCCAGTACTTCTTTTACCAGCTCAACCGTTTCAATGATGTTTTCCCCTGCCCGTTTTTTTACGTCCAAAACGATGGCAGATTCGCCATCTAAACGAGCAAAACTTTCAGGATCGCGAAATGCACGTCGTACTGTCGCCACATCGCCAAAAGTGATCACCTCTTTGCCATTCACCTTGATCGGTAGTTCAAGCACATCTTTCAGTGAATCAAAAACCGATGGGACTTTTACCGAAAAGCGTCCATACCCAGTATCGACAAACCCCGCAGCCACAACTCGGTTATTCAAGGCAATTAAATTATAGATGTCCGCTTGATCGAGACCGTAGCTTTCCATCAATAGCGGATCGACAACTATCTCCACGATGTCTTCGCGATCCCCTGCGATTTCAACTTCAAGAACCTGACGGAAACTCTCCAAACGATCACGTAGCGTTCTGGCAATCTGTACAATGGTCCGCTCTGGTACGGTGCCATATAGAACAACAGTCAAAACAGGCTCTTCAGATGCAAACGTGACTTCATTTACCGTTGGCTCATCACTGTCCTCTGGTAATTTTGGCTTTGCAAGATCAACCGCATCACGCACATCTGCCATCGCTTTATCAAGATCCACTCCAACACTAAATTCCAGCGTCACCGAAGCATGACCTTCTGATGCCACAGAGGTCATCTCTTTTACGCCTTCAATAGAGCGCAACTCTTGCTCTATTGGCCGAACTAATAAACGTTCGGCATCGACGGGAGAAATGCCTTGATGCCCAACAGAAACGTAGATAATAGGAATGGTAATATCTGGGCTCGATTCCTTGGGGATAGTGACGTAAGTAATGACACCGGCAATTAAGATCATCACCAGTAATGTCAGCATGGTGCGAGCGCGGGATAACGCAGCATCAATCAGAGTGTACATAAGTGCTCCTTACTGCTCACTAGCCGCTTCAACAACTACGTCATCAACTTTATTGGCCAGTACTTGATCACCATCTCGCACAAAACCTTGTCCCAGTACGATAATGTCTGCACGCTCTCCTAACCCAGAGAGCCACACACCATCATCCTCGGCCTTAACGAGTTGAATTGGAACAAACTCAACATACTCATTACGCAGTGTCTTGACACCTAAGTTACCTTCTTCATCTAGTGCTAACATGGCAGCCGTAATCTTTACTGCCAACACTTCACTCAAAGGCAGCTGTACTTCTGCGCTCATACCGGCAGGAATTCTTGCGTCTTGATTATCAATTTCGATTTCAATTGGAAATGTATTAGTAGAAGCAGAAGAAACACGTCCAATGTAGCGCACACGACCTTGATGATGCTGTTGGTTAATGGTTCTTACGTCGGCTTCTAGGCCTTCCTTAAGGTATTGTATATGCCGTTCACTGACATCGGCTTCAATCACTAAAGTATCCAAATCAATGACCGTCGCAATAGGATCGCCAATCCCGACAAAATCACCTAACTCAACAAAGTGGTGATCTACGATGCCATCAAATGGCGCTTTAACCTCAGTATTTCTTAAAGCCGTTTGCACGTTACTCAAATTCGCACGTGCATCTACCAACGCTGCTTGCGCTGTCGCAAATGCAACCTCACCTTGCAGTCCACGACTTTTTAGCGATTTAGCTGCATTAAACTCTTTCTCTTTAACCAACAGCATCGCCTGGGCCCGTTTAAGTTGAATGCCAAGGTCGCGCTTATCGATGTTTGCGATCACTTGTCCCTGTTTGACCGCTTGGCCTTTCTTTATGTTAAGACTGACTATTTTACCGGCAACTTCGGCGCCAAGACGCGCTTGACGATTGGGCGCTGTTCGTCCATACAATTCAATGGTTTTACTGGTAGGTTCGGCAAGAAAAGTATCAAACATCACCTTTGCAAGTGGTGTTGTGTTCGTGGATGTTGAAGAGTTAGGATGATCATCTTGTGCTTTGAGTTGGCCGATGGTTAGCCATGCAACAAGAAGTAAGACGAGGATAAGAGATACTAGCCAAGGGCGCTCGACAATTCGGCGTCCAAAAGAAAGTCCAGACATATAAAGTCCTTTTTATTATTTCTCTGCATATCTGCGAGTGTGCGCTTTACGTGACATCCTTCTACATAAAGCACAGGCAGCCATTAGCTGCCTGTTAGGTGTTAATTACACACTGAACGATGCACCACAACCACATGTTGTCGTTGCATTTGGATTATTTACGAAGAAGCGCGCTCCTTCCAACCCTTCTGTGTAGTCAACAATACCGCCAACGAGATATTGCAGACTCATAGGGTCTACAACCAGTGTTACACCACTGTTTACGATTGTCGTATCGCCTTCGTTTACATTTTCATCAAAAGTAAAGCCGTATTGGAAGCCGCTGCAGCCGCCGCCAGTAATGTATACGCGCAGTTTCAATGCTGGGTTTTCTTCTTCAGCAATCAATGCTTTAACGCGAGATGCTGCTGCGTCAGAAAAAGATAATGGTACGTTTACTTCGCTCACGAAGACCTCTCTCACTCGTGTAATGCGTCAAGCCTGAAGCAAGACGTCAAATTTGTGCTAATTGAGACGATTATCCAATACCTGACAAACTCGTTCAAGTATTCGCCGCCGATTCTTTATAACAGATGCGGATATATAAGATTACACTGCGAAACAACACATAAATTAAGCAAAACGTTTCTAACTTGATTATAGCTAGGTACAATGCGCTCCACTTGGTCCGAGCAATCAAAAGAGGATAACCCCATGACCAAATCATCAGAGCTGTATCAAAAAGCTCAGCAAACCATCCCTGGCGGTGTCAATTCACCAGTTCGTGCATTCAACGGCGTTGGCGGCTCTCCGCTATTTATCGAACGAGCAGACGGTCCACTGATTTTTGATGCCGATGGTAAAGCGTATATTGATTACGTTGGCTCTTGGGGTCCAATGATTCTTGGCCACAACCACGCAGTTATCCGCGAAGCAGTAATTGATGCAGCGCAACGCGGTCTTAGCTTCGGTGCGCCAACAGAACTTGAAATCGCGATGGCAGAATTAGTTTCTGAGCTTGTTCCATCAATGGAGCAAATCCGCATGGTAAGTTCTGGTACTGAAGCTACGATGAGCGCGATTCGCCTTGCACGTGGCTTCACCGGTCGCGACAAGATCATGAAATTTGAAGGTTGTTACCACGGCCATGCTGACAGCTTGCTAGTAAAAGCAGGTTCTGGTGCACTAACTCTAGGCCAACCAAGCTCTCCTGGCGTTCCTGCAGATTTTGCTAAGCACACGCTAACAGCAACATTCAACGACCTAGATTCTGTACGCGAGCTATTTGCTGCTAACAAAGGCGAAATTGCTTGTATCATCGTTGAGCCAGTAGCAGGCAACATGAACTGTATTCCACCAGTGGAAGGCTTCCACGAAGGGCTACGTGACATCTGTGATCAAGAAGGCGCGCTACTAATTTTTGATGAAGTAATGACAGGCTTCCGTGTTGCTCTAGGCGGCGCGCAAGCACACTACAACATCAAACCCGACCTAACGACACTGGGTAAAGTGATTGGTGGCGGTATGCCAGTAGGTGCTTTCGGTGGCCGTAAAGAAGTGATGCAATACGTTGCACCTACAGGCCCAGTTTACCAAGCTGGTACCCTTTCCGGTAACCCTGTCGCAATGGCAGCAGGCTACGCATGTTTGAACCTTCTAAAAGAAGAGGGCAACGAAAAGCGCCTAGCTTCTAAAACGAAACAACTTGCTGAAGGTTTTAAGTCTCTAGCAGAAAAACACGGTATTCCGCTAGTTGTTAACCAAGTGGGCGGTATGTTCGGCTTCTTCTTCACTGACCAAGAAAAAGTAACTTGCTACGAAGACGTAACGAAGTGCGATGTAGAACGCTTCAAGCGTTTCTTCCACTTAATGCTAAAACACGGTGTCTACCTTGCGCCATCTGCGTTTGAAGCGAGCTTTACTTCACTCGCTCATGGTTCAAAAGAGATTGATGCCACACTAGAAGCTGCTGACCGCTGTTTTGCTGTTCTTGCAGAAGAAGCGAAGTAATCGCTAAAAACGGCGATAACGCATTTAGAAAAGGACCGTAACGGTCCTTTTTTATTGCCAATTCAAAATAACCAATATCGCTAATACCCCAACGACAATGCCAAACCACGGTATTCGCTTAGCTTTTTTCTCGGTTTGACACTTTTTATCACCGTTGCAACAACCCATAGCTCATCTCTTGATTGATAACCGACTGATTTGTAGTCATTATAGCAAGGTACATCGCCCTGCTCTAATTCGGCATTGTCATAAGCTTGAAAGAGTTAAGAGTGCAAAGTAATAAAGGTTACACGCCATCATTGAAGGCATAAACCGTAAACGTCACCTGTAAGTTGGACTAATACCATGCCAAATAATGTAAAAATAACGTCGAGTCACCGAGTACTAATGGTTGCTTTACTCGCCGCTGCTTTTGCTTGCTACTTATTGGTTGAGCCATATATCAACTCAATTGTGATGGCTTTTATCATTTCTTTGCTCATGTTTCCGATACACGAATGGTTTGAGCAGAAAATTCCCAAGCACCCCAATATGGCGGCACTGCTGTCATGTGTCGTTTTGACGTTTATTATTGTTATCCCGCTTTTATTTGTGTTTGCCGCCATTGTTCAGCAAGGCTCTGTTTTCTCACAAAATACATATAATTGGGTTACCAATGGTGGTATCCAAGATATATTCCAACATCCTTTCGTTATCAAAGGCTTAGCGATTGTTAATGAGTACTTACCTTTTGATAAAATCGAGCCCAAAGCCATCGCTGAGAAAATTGGGCAATTTGCCACATCGTTTGGCTCTAACTTAGTTGCTATTAGCGCAAAGATTTTAGGAGACGCAACCAACTTCCTAATGAACTTCTTCCTAATGCTGTTTGTGTTGTTTTTTCTGCTTCGTGACCACGACAAAATTATCTCTGCGATTCGTCATATTCTGCCACTTTCACGTAGCCAAGAAGACCGAATATTGACAGAGATAGAGCAAGTTTCTAAATCAGCCGTAATGGGCTCATTCATGACGGCGATTGCTCAAGGTTTGGCTGGCGGCATCGGTATGTGGCTCGCCGGCTTCCCTGGGCTATTTTGGGGAACGATGATGGGCTTTGCATCATTCATTCCAGTGGTAGGAACCGCGCTAATCTGGATTCCTGCAGCAGCGTACTTGTTCTTAACAGGCGATATGACTTGGGCTATCTTTTTGACGGTGTGGAGTGTAGTTGTCGTTGGCTCTATAGATAACCTATTGCGCCCGTTGCTAATGCAAGGCAGCGCCGGCATGAATACCCTTATGATTTTCTTCTCATTACTGGGTGGTCTGCATCTGTTTGGTTTGATTGGTCTTATCTACGGCCCACTTATTTTTGCCGTGACCATGGTACTGTTTAATATCTACGAGGAAGAATTCAAAGACTTCCTTAACCAACAAGACAACAGCTAGTCACCGCTTAATCACTTCAAGCTTGGGGCAGATTGTGCGAAAATCTGCCCCAAATTATTTCTGATGAACCAAATTTATGTCTGCTTATATCGCTCCTAGCCAAATAGCTCAGCGCCAACTTGAATACTTCAACGGAAAACACGTTTTAGTCGCGGGTGAAGTTGAAGACCTATTTCCTCTTGAGTTAGTAGCTCATTGTGAGTCTGTTGAAGTGTTTACTTCCAACTATAGCTACTACCGCCAAATTCAAACCTCTGACAAAGTGAAAAGTCATTTTGGCTCTGTGTTTGATGTTGAAACAAAAGCAGACATGGTCCTTTTATACTGGCCAAAGGCAAAAGCTGAAGCAGAATACTTGCTGGCGATGTTGATGGCGAAACTGGGCATTAACACCGAAATCGTCATCGTTGGTGAAAACCGCTCCGGCATCAAGAGCATCGAGAAGATGTTCCAAGAATACGGCCCTGTGAACAAGTACGACTCTGCTCGTCGCTGCTCATTTTACTGGGGTAATTGCCTCAATGAACCAAAACCTTTCAACCAAGCAGATTGGTTTAAGTCTTACACTGTTACACTCGGTGAGCAGTCGCTAGCGGTTAAGAGCCTACCTGGCGTATTCAGCCATGGCGAGTTCGACTTAGGTAGCCGATTGCTGCTTGAAACCTTACCTAAGCTGTCGGGCAAAGTGCTCGACTTTGGTTGTGGTGCAGGTGTGCTCGGTGCGTTTATGGCGAAAGCGAATCCAGAGATCGCGATTGAGATGTGTGACATTAATGCTTATGCGATCACTTCTAGCCAAGCCACATTAGAAGCGAATGGTTTATCCGGACGCGTATTTGCATCAGATATATACTCGGATACCGCAAAAGACTACCGCTTTATTATCAGCAACCCGCCATTCCACAGTGGTTTAGACACAAATTACAACGCAGCGGAAACCTTGTTGGGTCAGGCACCACAATATCTAACCAAAGACGGCGAAATGGTGATTGTCGCGAATAGCTTCTTAAAATACCCACCAATTATCGAGCGGGCGTTTAATAATTGCGAGACGCTAAATAAGACCAATAAATTTTCTATCTACTACGCGAAAAAATCATAACTTCCCCCCGCGCAGGCACAAACCTGCGCAATTTTTTCTCATAAATTCAACACTCATAAGAAAAACTGCGTCACCCTGCACGCTTTACAACTAACTTTCTTGTCAAAGAAAAAAAACTCGTTAATTTTGTTAATTCTATCTAGTTGAACATCTTATCCGTTTTTAACGAGAACCTCGGCAGCGAAGTATGTTTTAGAACTGCCCATTATGAGTTGTAATCTTATCCATGTTTAAATTCTACAAAAAACAGAAATTTAAGCGCCTTCAGAGTACACTGATGACCGCATTTCTGGTGCTCAGTATCACACCTCTTACCATTACTGCGATCTTTTTCTTGCAGTCCCACAGTAAAGATCTGCAAGAACAAAGCACCTCACACTTACTGTCTGTTCGAGATACAAAACAGCAGCAAATCATCGACTACTTTGAGGCACGAGAAACCGAAGTCATGGGCTTTGTGCGCTCAGAGTTGGCTTACGCCAGTGGTGGCCGATTCTACGGTCTCGTCAATGCTTTTAGTCGTTTAGGCAATGATATTGAAGAGTCTCGTAAAAACGCCCAACAGCGCTACATCGAGGGCAGCGGAGACCAAATCAAAACCTCAACGTTACCCGAGTCATCCAACTATGTAGGAAGTGAACGTTACCGGCTTTTACATAAACGCTATCATTGGGCCTACTTAGAGCTCCTCAAGCGCTCTGATTTTAATGACATTTTGCTGGTAGACATCAATGGTAACGTCACCTACTCGATCAACAAAGACGATAACTACGGAACGAACTTGTTATCAGGCCCCTACAAAGACTCGGCACTTGGCAAAACTTTCAAGCGTCTCGCCGATGATGTGACTGAACGTCGAAAAGTAAACGAAGACTACACTCCTGTGATTGTGTCTGACTTCGAGCTGGAAGGGGGGAAATCAGTCGCTTGGCTAGGTGCACCAATTGTTCAGCAAGGTTATCTACACAGCTATGCCATGTTCCGCTTGCCAAATAATGGCATCACTAAGTTAGCCGCAGACGCCAACCGAGAGTCATCAATTAACACCTTGCTGGTTGGAAATGATCACCAACCTCGCACAATTAACACGAAACAAGACGACATTAAGAACAGTTTAGAAGTGATCGATAAAGCACTCTCTGGTGCATTTGGTGTCGGCACTTACACAAACGGTTTAGGTGAAGAGATCATCGCGGCTTATGCACCGATTGAAACTCGTGGTGTGATTTGGGCGCTCGTCGTACAGTTACCAGAAAACGAAGCTTTCGCTCGTATACATCAACTCGAAAAACTATTCGTTATCGCTATGTTGATCGCCATTATCCTTGTGGTGATCGCTTCTCACTATTTATCAAACTTTATCACTTCTCCGTTGCTGAAATTGACTTGGGTTGCCGAAAAGGTCTCTGCAGGGGATCTTGATGACACGTCTTTTAATACGGTTCGTAAAGATGAAATTGGTCGGCTTGCGTTAAGCTTTGAACGAATGCAACGCTCTATTCGAGAGAAGATTCAAACCATTAAGAAGCAAAATGAAGAACTAGAAAGCAACATACAGATCATTCAAAAACAGAATGAAGAACTGCAATTGGCCGATAAATTAAAAGATGAATTCTTAGCCACGACTTCTCATGAACTTCGTACACCGTTACACGGCATGGTCGGGATTGCTGAAACCTTAGCGTCCGGCGCCAATGGCGCGATCCCCGCTAGCCAGAAATATCAGCTTGATATCATCATTAAAAGTGGTCAGCGTCTCGCTAATCTAGTCGATGACTTGTTGGATTATCATAAAATGCGTTATGGAAGCATGGATATCCAGAAATCAGCAGTGAGTTTGGGCAGTGCAACACGATTGGTTTTAGAGCTTTCTAGCCATTTACTTGGAAGTAAAACCATCCGCATCATCAACCAAGTCCCTGCGGATTTAAAAGCAGTGTCAGCTGACCCGCAACGCCTTGAACAAGTGCTATATAACCTGATTGGCAATGCGATTAAATACACCTCAGAAGGTAAAATTGTTATCTCCGCTAATGTGGTAGATGATCATGTACGCGTACAAGTCGTGGATACTGGACAAGGAATTCCCGCAGAACAACTTGAACATATTTTTGAACCACTCATCCAAGCAGGGCAAGACGCGAGCCGTTATCGTCAAGGTGCAGGGCTTGGGCTCTCCATTAGCCGTCAATTGATCGAATTAATGGGAGGCTCGTTATACGTCAGTAGCCAACCAATGGTCGGAACTACCTTCAGTTTCACTTTACCGCTCGCCAGTGAAGAAGAAATCCAAGCAACCCAGACTCTAGCTGCGCACGGACACTTCCAAATCCCTGAAGTTAATGTAGAGAACAGTGAAGACTTATCACTTCCAGAGAACCCAGACGGCCCGTTACTGTATGTTGCTGACGATGAACCAGTAAACTTACGCGTGCTTGAAAGCTTTTTACGTTTAGAGGGCTATCGTGTGCGTACCGTCTCCGATGGGCCAGAAACATTAGCGCTCGTCGAGCAAGAGAAGCCGGAACTTCTGTTATTGGATATCATGATGCCAGGCATGAGCGGCTACCAAGTTTGTAGTGAACTACGTGAAACCTATGATCATGCCGAGTTGCCAATCATTATGCTCACCGCACTCAGTCAAACAGAAGATCGTGTAAGAGGTTTTGAGGCAGGAGCCAACGACTATTTATCGAAACCATTTAATAAACAAGAGTTGGCGGCACGTATCCAAGCGCATTTAACGGCAAGTAAAGCAGAAATGCGCCATATGGAAAACAAAGTGCTAGAGTCTGAACTTAGACAGCGTGCAGTCGTTGAAGCAAGCTTACTTGAGACTCAAGGTCGTTTGTTGGAACAGCTAGAATCGGCTCCTGAAGCTATCATCTGTCTACGTGAAGACAAGCGTATTCGCTTTGCTAACGAAGCTGCTTGTAAGCTATTCAAGCGCAGCTTAGAACAGCTAAAACGCTCATCTGCTGATGAGCTGATTGCCCCTAAATATCTGACCGTCAAACAACCTCATTACTGTGGCAAGATTGATATCTATATTGAAGATATTCGTCAGAACATCGAAGCAGACATTCTTAAGCTCCCTGAAGGTTCAGGGTTAGATATCATGTACATCTTTAATGTCGGCGGTGGAGCCAGTGCCGCTCGCATACATAATCTAGAAACCGCCGTAGAAGTGCTTTCAAGTTATGCATTTGATGGTGACAAAGACCAATTGCAAAAGCTAAAAGAGCTTGGCGGAGAATTTACGCGCCTTGCAGACAAAGCGCTCGGTAATAAAAAAGACAAGCAAGAACTTATGCGAGAAGTTCTAGTAGACGCAATGACACATGCTTTAGAGTATTGGGAATCTGTAACGGGTGAAAGTAAGTTCGCATTTGCAGAGCAAAGTGGCTTGTGGCGCGTTTATCTAGACCGTAGTACTTTGCAAACACGCACTTTAGATAAATACATGCGCATAGAAACATTACCCAAAACACCACGTTGGAGAACGGTGCTAAGCTCGATAGAGTTCATTCTCGAACACTGCAAAGAACAGAGCCCCGAGAGAGCATACATAGAAGCACAACGAGATAAACTACAGCGACTATTGACCAGCTAATATTTATCAAAAAAACTAGCCCAGCGTGCATGCTGGGCTTTTTTGTTATTCGAGTATTCCCTTCCTAGAGATAAAAGAGACCGCCTCTTCCTACCCCATTAACATATTTCCAATAACGAACATTCGGTTAGACATCGCTATCTATTGTTGGTCTTCAAAACGTACGATCTTATCCATTTAACTGGCCTTAATTAGGTAAGTTCGAGCAACCAAAAAACTTCATTCATACAATAAAAAAAGGACGACAAACGGAAGAAAACTGTCGATAAAAAAGGCCATTTTTCAGATAACAAGCGGATTTTGACGAACTATTGATAGAGATTGCGAACTTAATCACAACAGAACGGCAGATTAATTTTTAGCTGATTAATTAACACCATTTCTGCATGTGAGCGAGATCTCCGAACCTAGAAACCAAGCAAGAAACGTATATTTTAAATGGATCACCAGGTTAGTAATCACCAACACTCATTATTAACAAGGATATAAACTGCGACGCATATCAACGTTTATTTTTTGTCCCTCTACTGGTTAAAATTAGCCAAAATAACGTTTATAACGGAGAGCTCAGAGATTTTAACGTTTTTAACGGGAATCAAGTTTGATTATTTTATGGATAAGGTGTTTTCTTACTCCTGCCTAAGGCCTACAGGCCACTCTTGGCGAAACTCAATGTTGTAATGAGTAAGGCATGTACAAGAGGTAGGTCTTAGAGAGTGTTTATCAATTGATGACATTCAATTCCATTTAGTGAAATGAAAGCAAATAGTAAGGAACAGCTATGCTTGCCAATATTAAAAAAACAGCACTAGCAACAGCAATTATTGCAACGGCTACTACAGGTTTTGCATCGGTAGCTACTGCGGCTGAACGCAGTGAACTGACTATCCACCCTAAAGAGTTTACAACTTTCGTTCGTAACTTTAACCCTTTCTTGGGTGCAACTAACCTGCACACAACAACCGACTTTATTTACGAGCCGCTCGTTGTTTTTAACGAAATGCACGGTAACACGCCTGTATTTCGTCTAGCAGAAAACTTTACCATGGCTGATGACCTGATGAGCGTAACCTTCGATATCCGTAAGGGCGTAAAATGGTCTGATGGCAAAGCGTTTACCGCTGATGACGTTGTTTATTCTTTCAACCTAGTGAAAGAGAAGCCAGAGCTAGACCAGTCTGGTATCAACTCTTGGGTGACTGGCGTAGAAAAAGTTAACGACTACCAAGTTAAATTCCGTCTAAGCGAAGCAAACTCAAACGTTCCTTACGAAATTGCGAAAGTACCCGTCGTACCGAAGCACGTATGGAGCAAAGTAAAAGATCCAGCAACATTCACAAACGAAAATCCAGTAGGCAGTGGTCCATTTACCGAAATCGACACTTTCACACCGCAGCTATATATCCAGTGTGAGAACCCGAATTATTGGGATGCAGACAACCTAGATGTAGACTGTCTGCGTGTGCCGCAAATCGCGAACAACGACCAATTCTTGGGCAAAATCGTTAACGGCGAAATGGACTGGACGTCTTCATTCGTACCAGACATCGACCGTACGTACGCTGCAGCAAGTCCGAATCACCACTACTGGTACCCACCAGCGGGTACTCAAGCATTTGTAGTGAACTTCAAAAACCCAGACGCTGCGAAAAACGAAGCACTAACTAACGTTGACTTCCGTCGTGCGTTCTCTATGGCGCTAGACCGTCAAACTATCATTGATATCGCTTTCTACGGCGGCGGTACAGTGAACGACTTCGCATCTGGCCTTGGCTACGCATTCGAAGCTTGGTCTGATGAAGAGACGCACAACAAGTACAAGGGCTACAACACATACAACGCGGAAGGTGCGAAAAAGCTTCTAGCTAAAGCTGGCTTCAAAGATGTAAACAAAGATGGCTTTGTGGATACACCATCTGGCAAGTCTTTCGAGCTCCTAATTCAATCACCAAACGGTTGGACTGACTTCAACAACACAGTACAACTAGCCGTTGAGCAACTAGCAGAAGTGGGCATTAAAGCTCGTGCTCGTACACCAGACTTCTCGGTATACAACCAAGCAATGCTAGAAGGTACTTACGACGTTGCTTACACCAACTACTTCCACGGTGCAGATCCACACTTGTACTGGGATAGTGGCTACAACTCGAAGCTACAAGCTGGTGACGGCATGCCTCGCTTTGCAATGCACTTCTACAAGAACGATAAGCTAGACGGTCTTCTTAACAGCTTCTACAAGACAGCAGATAAGCAAGAACAGCTAGAGATCGCTCATGGCATTCAGAAGATCATTGCTCAGGACCAAGTAACTATTCCTGTGCTATCTGGCGCGTACATGTACCAATACAACACAACTCGCTTCACTGGTTGGTGGAACGAAGAAAACCCTAAGGGCCGTCCAAACATTTGGGCAGGTATCCCAGAGCGTCTACTTCACGTACTGGACCTAAAACCAGTTAAATAAGTAGAAGTTCATTTCAAGCGGCATACATCCCGTGTGCCGCCTATAAAAATCCCTTGTTAACGAAACCAATATGTGGCGCTCGTCGTCAGGGGATTTTTCGCTCTAAATTTCGCTAGGAGCGACCTGAAACCAGAAACAGGGAAAAAATCTGGGTGAGTAAGGTGTGAGTTATGGGTTATTTTTTAAGACGTTTGTCGTTCTATCTTGTCGCGCTCTTAGTTGCAGCGACGTTAAACTTTATTATTCCGCGAGCAATGCCTGGTGACCCAGTTACCATGATGTTTGCTAATGCTTCAGTACAGGTGACTCCAGAACGAATCGCAGCAATGAAAGAACTGCTCGGTTTCGTTGATGGGCCAATTTACATTCAGTACTTCTCGTACATTAAAAACATTCTAAGTTGGGAATTGGGCACCTCAATCCAGTTCTACCCACTTTCAGTTAATTCTTTACTAGGTAGTGCATTTGGCTGGTCACTATTTCTAGCTGGTACTGCGGTTGTACTTTCTTTCTCCATCGCTTCTGTCCTTGGTATTTTTGCCGCCTGGAAGCGCGGTAGTAAGTACGATGCATTCGTAACGCCTGGCACATTGATCATTCAAGCGATTCCACAAATGGTTATCGCAATGTTAGCGCTGTTTACCTTTGCGATTGGCCTGAAATGGTTCCCATCTGGCTATGCTTACACGCCAGGTACTATTCCTGATTGGACAAGCTGGGAGTTCATCAAGAACGTGGGTTACCACGCTGTACTACCTCTATTCTGTGCAACCATCGTTCAAATTGGTGGCTTCCTAGTTAACATGCGTAACAACATGATCAACCTTCTCGCCGAAGACTATATCACGATGGCTAAAGGTAAAGGGCTGAGTGAAAACCGCGTCGTCTTTAATTACGCCGCACGTAACGCACTACTTCCAAGTGTTACCGCACTGTCTATGTCTTTGGGTATGGCCATTGGTGGTCAATTGATCATCGAGATGATTTTCAACTACCCAGGTTTAGGCACCGTGCTACTTAACGCAATTCACGCTCGTGACTACCAAGTACTTCAAGGTCAGTTAATTATCATGACGATGTTCATGCTGTGCTTCAACTTAATGGCTGACATGCTGTACATGATTCTAGACCCTCGCCTACGTACGGGAGGCAAATAATCATGAAAGAACTATTCAAACTTATTTTAGGTAACGCATTCGCTCGAATCGGTCTTGGTATTGTTACCGTATTCGTATTCGTTGCGATCGCCGCTCCTTTACTTACAAAGCATGCGCCAGACAAGCGAACCGGTAACCCACACGAATACCCAAGCTTTGTTGTAAAACAGGCACAAAACAATCCTGATGGTTGGGTCGCTAAAAACCTAGCAGACGATCGTCGTACGCTGATTATGTCTAAAAAGGCCGACCACGTATTAGGTACTAGCCGAATGGGTCGCGATATCTGGTCGCAAGTGGCTTACGGTGCACGAGTATCACTGGGTGTAGGCTTTGGCGCTGGCATCATAGTGTGCTTCTTAGCAACAGTCATTGGTATATCGGCAGGTTACTTCGGCGGCAAAGTGGATGACGTATTGAGTGCCGCGATGAACATCATGTTAGTAATTCCGCAGTATCCATTGCTATTCGTGTTGGCGGCCTTTATCGGTGAAGCAGGCCCACTCACCATTGCCTTGATTATCGCTGGTACTTCTTGGGCATGGGGTGCACGTGTTGTCCGCTCTCAAACTATGGCACTACGCGAGAAAGAGTTCGTTAAAGCTGCCGAAGTATTGGGAGAGTCTTCATTCCGCATCATCTTCGTTGAGATTTTACCAAACCTTATCCCAATTGTCGGTGCGAGCTTCATTGGCTCAGTAATGCTGGCGATCAACACTGAAGCGGTCATTTCGTTCCTAGGTTTGGGTGATGCCAACACGATCAGTTGGGGCATCATGCTTTACAACGTGCAAACCTCATCAGCCATGCTGATTGGCGCATGGTGGGAAGTACTAGCACCTTGTATTGCCCTAACACTACTGGTTACTGGTCTTGCTCTGTTGAACTTTGCCGTTGACGAAATTGCGAACCCTCAACTTCGTTCTCACAAAGGCATGAAACGCTGGAAAAAACTAGCAGCAAAAGACAAGAAAGAACGTGAGCCTGAACTGGCACCACAAAATGCACTATGGAGCGGAGATAAATAATCATGACTGCACCACTAATTTCCATCCGTAACCTATGCGTAGACTACATCACAGACGCGGGCGATGTCCGCGCCTGTAACAACGTGAGCTTCGACATTGCACCAGGTGAAGTATTCGGTCTGGCTGGTGAATCTGGCTGTGGCAAATCCACTGTTGCCTTCTCACTAATGCGCCTTCATAAGCCGCCAGCGTTTATCACAGGTGGTGAGGTGATCTTCAACGGTGAAGATATCCTTCAGTACAGCGATGATCGCATGCAAGCGTTCCGCTGGAGTGAAATGTCGATGGTATTCCAGAGTGCGATGAACGCTTTGAACCCTGTTCTAACCATGGAAGAGCAGTTCTGTGACGTCATCATGCGTCATACCAATATGACTCGCGCTCAAGCAAAAACACGCGCTGAAGGTCTGCTGGAAATCGTTGATATCCACCCTAGCCGATTGAGTGATTACCCGCACCAGTTCTCTGGTGGTATGCGTCAACGTCTAGTAATCGCAATCGCTTTGGCTCTGAACCCAAAAATGATCATCATGGACGAACCGACTACCGCATTGGATGTAGTGGTTCAACGTGAAATTCTACAAAAAATTTACGCGCTTAAAGAAGAGTTTGGTTTCTCAATTCTGTTCATCACACATGACTTGTCATTGATGGTCGAGTTCTCGGATCGTATCGGCATCATGTACTCAGGTGAGTTGATTGAAGTCGCGCCTTCTAAGCAAATTCTGGAAAGTCCTTACCACCCTTACACCAAAGGTTTGGGTAGCTCTTTCCCTCCACTAACTGGACCAAAGACCAAATTGACTGGTATTCCAGGTAACCCGTTGAACTTGCTAGAAGTACCACGGGGCTGCCGCTTCCAAGCTCGTTGCGATCGCGTACATGAAGCATGTACACGTGTACCAACCCAATTACGTCAAATTGAACCAGGTCGCCTCTCAAATTGCCATTTGTACGGCGACACCATTGCTCAAGCTAAGGTTTAACAACAAAAAAACGCTAGCTAAGAACAAAAATTACACTGGAGAGAATTATGAGCAAACAATTCGGCGAACTGCTGATTGAGGGTAAAAATGTCGTTAAGGACTTCCCTTTAAACAGTAACTCAATCAAACAATCTAAGATGCGCGCAATCAACGACGTCTCTTTCAAAATGTACAAGAGCCGCGGCTTGTCAGTGGTAGGTGAATCTGGTTCAGGTAAGTCTACTACTGCAAAAATGATTGCAAAAATGTACGCACCAACCGATGGCATCATTGAATACAAAGGTCGTGATATCCAAGACATCACCTCTCGTCACGATTTAATGACCTACCGTGAAGGTGTACAAATGGTGTGGCAAGACCCGTTTGGCTCGCTAAACCCAACGCACAATATCTTCCACCATATTGCGCGCCCGCTGCTGATTCATAAGAAAGTAGCACCGGGCAACAAGAAAGAACTGGAAGAGCGTGTGTACGACCTACTTGAACAAGTTGGTCTTATTCCACCAAAAGAAACGGCGCAAAAGTTCCCGCACCAGCTATCTGGCGGTCAGCGTCAACGTGTAAACCTAGCTCGTAACATCGCAGTTGGTGCTGAAGTGGTATTGGCGGATGAGCCAACATCGATGCTCGATGTATCAATCCGTGCCGGTGTTCTGAACTTGATGGAAGAGATGAAGTTCGAGAAACAAATGTCTCTGCTTTACATCACTCACGACATCGCAACAGCGCGTTACATTGCTGAAGATCTCGCGGTCATGTACGTAGGTCACATGGTTGAATGGGGCGATACTGAAGAAATCATTCACGATCCTCAACACCCATATACGCAACTGTTGGTATCTGCGGTTCCAGATCCATCGAAGTCTATTCACGAGAAACTGAAAGGCAACAAAGGGGAAATCCCACTTTGGACACCAGAATCTGTCGGCTGTCCATTTGCTGGACGTTGTGTACACGCTACCGACAAATGTCGCGAACGACTACCGGGCGTCACTCAACTGTCCGACAACCACTTTGTCCGCTGTTACTTATTTGAAGATTAATCATAACGAGGGTCAGGTTCAGCCTGACCCATTCCTGTTTTTATCGTTTCCCGGAGACATTGAATGCTGCTACTGACTAACCACATTGGTTATGAACGTCTGGGCCCAAAGAAAGCCATTATCCAGACCGAACAACCACACTTGTCTTCTTACACTGCTCAATTGATTTGTGCCACTAGCGAGCAAACCGTGGCAACTTTTGCGGTTGAAGAACAAGGTAAAGTGGCGAACTGGCATCAGGGCTATTTCTACCTCATCGACTTTTCCTCTTTCACAACGTCAGGTGACTATTTCTTGCAAGTAGAAGATACGCGCTCTTCCTCTTTCATCGTTGGCGAACACATTCTGTTGGATCAAACTTTGTCAGATGTGATCCACTATTTCAAATCGCAACGTTGCGGCGGAATCTTCGATCAACAAGATCGACAACTTCCAGTACTAAACTCCAATAAAAAGGTTGATGTACACGGCGGCTGGTACGACGCATCAGGAGACGTTAGCAAGTATTTAAGTCACCTTTCATACGCGAATTATTTGAATCCTCAACAAACCCCAATGGTGGTTTGGAACATCCTAAAAGGGGTTTCGTTGCTTGAAGGAAGCGAAGACATTACAGCTTTCACACGTACACGTCTGATTGAAGAAGCCCTGTTCGGTGCAGACTTTCTTGTGCGTATGCAAAACGAAAAAGGCTTTTTCTACATGACGGTCTTTGACAAGTGGAGCAAAGATACTGCGCAACGCGAGATTTGCGCGTACGAAACTCAACTTGGTCACAAATTTGACGACTATCAAGCAGGCTTTCGACAAGGTGGCGGTGTCGCCATTGCAGCGCTAGCGGCAGCGTCGCGTTTAAGTGTTCACGGTGAATACGATCAACAAAAATACCGCAACGCTGCCGAAAATGGTTACTGGCACTTAAAAGAGCACAATACGCAGTACCTCAATGATGGGGAAGAAAACATTATCGACGAATACTGTGCGCTACTGGCTTGTGTAGAACTGTTTAAAGCAACCAAAGAAACTCGCTACTTGGAAGAGAGCCGTTTGTGGGCGCAACGTTTAGTTGCACGCCAAATGAGCGACGAGCAGATTCAACACTTTTGGTCAGCAAACCAAAACGGCAGCCGTCCATATTTTCACGCAGCCGAAGCTGGTCTACCAGTTATTGCCCTATGCGAATATCTATTAATTGAAGACGACTCAGCACGAGCGGAATCGGTAAAACGTATCGTCAACCTAGCGTGTGAGTTTGAGACCACAATATCGAATAAAGTGATCAACCCATTCGGTTACCCTCGCCAATATGTTAAAGGCGTAAATGAGTCAAAACGCGAGGCATTTTTTGTCGCACACAACAATGAATCCGGCTATTGGTGGCAAGGCGAGAATGCTCGACTGGGCTCACTCGCGACCATGGCGTACCTTGCTCAACCGCATATAGCGTCGCAAGACGTACAGCAACAACTTTCTGTGTTTGCTCAAGATGCATTGAACTGGATTGTAGGCTTAAACCCATACGACATGTGCATGCTAGATGGCCATGGTCGTAACAACCCTGATTACCTCCCTCAATATGGTTTCTTCAACGCAAAAGGTGGCGTGTGTAACGGAATCACTGGCGGCTTTGAAGACGAGGAAGACATTGCATTTAACCCACCAGCACAAAAAGAAGACGTGTTACAAAACTGGCGCTGGGGCGAACAATGGATCCCGCATGGCGCTTGGTACTTACTCGCGATAATGAGTCAAGCTCAGCATGTTTCTCAGTTGGCGACCTCTAAAAATATGAAGGAAGAATAATCATGGGAATGTATTTTGTCGGTATCGATGGTGGCGGCACGTCATGTCGAGCCAGGATTAAAGATTCACAAGGTAATTTTCTTGGCGAGGCCAAAAGCGGCAGTGCCAACATCATGCTAGGTGCTGAAATAGCAATGGCTTCGATTCTTGAATCCATCACTTCGGCTACCGAGCAAGGCGGTCTGACACAACAAGATTTCGCGTCGATGCACGTCGGCTTAGCCCTTGCTGGCGCAGAGCACAAAGCATCTTGGCAAGCCTTCATGTCTCTTCCTCATCCATTTGCCAGTATGACTCTGAATACCGATGCTTACGGTGCGTGCGTTGGTGCGCACAATGGCGAAGATGGCGCAATCATGATTGCGGGAACCGGTTCTTGTGGCATCTACCTTAACGGATTGGAGCAACATGTTGTCGGTGGTCGTGAGTTCCCTATTTCGGATCAAGGTGGCGGCGCAGCGATGGGGCTACGCCTAGTTCAGCAAGTTTTGTTAGCTGAAGATGGCATCAGAGAAAAAACGCCCCTAGCACAACACGTTATGACGCATTTCGAAAATGAGGTCGACAACGTGGTGACGTGGTCAAAACAGGCGCTTCCTCGTGATTATGGGCAGTTTTCTCCGGCTATTTTCCAACATGCGGAACAAGGCGATGCACTGGCCATTGAAATGCTGAAGCAAACCGCAGCGGATATAGAAATGTTTCTCGTGACATTAAACAAGCGCGGCGCAACACGTATTTGTTTAATGGGCAGCATAGCTGAACGCATTGTACGTTGGCTTTCACCACCAGTTCAGCAATGGATTGTTGAGCCACAGTTTGACGCGATTGAAGGCGCAATTATGTTTGCTGGCAAACCAGAACATAACCTTTACTCGCTCAGTGCGGCGTAGGAGTAGATATGGAATATCGTGTTGATCTCGTAGTCCTTTCTGAGCAGAAACAAAACTGCCGCTTTGGCCTCACCTTTCATAACTTGAGCGACCAAGACCTAAACAGCTGGAGCTTAACTTTCGCTTTCGATCGTTACATTCTTCCAGACAGCGTTTCAAATGGTCAACTGACTCAAATTGGTAGTTTTTGCACACTTAAGCCAGAAGGGCTGGTACTGGCTGCCAACCATCACTATTACTGTGAATTCAGTATTGGTTCAAACCCATTCCGTTATTACTCGGATGGCTTTAATGAAGCGATGATCGACTTTGTCGTTGACGGAAACCCACAGCGCGCACAAGTGGATGTAACTCCTATCGTTTTAGCGTCACCTTACCGTGAACGCAGTGAGATTCCTGCAAGCTTAACCCATGCACAGCCGTTGCTGCCAAAGCCTAATCATATTGAGGTCAGTGACCACTCGTTCACGTTTGACGAGCAAGCTGGCGTGGCAATTTATACTGACTTAGCCAACTCAGCAAAAACGTGGTTACAGGAAGAGCTCCAGCGTATTCATCAGTTTGAGCTTTCTTCATCCAACAGCGGAAAAATCCTGTTCAAAAGTAACCCTACGCTAGATGAAGGCGCTTACAAGTTAAAAGTATCAGAAGAGTCGATCAAGATTGAGGCAGGGTCTTCGTCTGGCTTTACCCATGCTTGTGCGACCTTATTGCAACTACTAAAACGAGACGAGAACACCAACACCATGGAAGTGGTGTGCTGCTCGATCAAAGACAGCCCTCGTTTTCGATACCGCGGCATGATGCTGGATTGTGCTCGTCATTTTCACTCCGTTGAGCAAGTCAAACGCTTGATCAACCAACTGGCTCATTACAAGTTCAATACGTTCCATTGGCATCTCACCGACGATGAGGGTTGGCGAATTGAAATCAAATCACTGCCTCAACTGACCGATATTGGTGCTTGGCGCGGATTGGATGAGATCAATGAACCACAGTACACGCACTTTGATGAACGTTACGGCGGCTTCTACACACAAGAAGACATCAAAGACGTTATCGAATTTGCATCGCAACGCGGCATCACCATCATTCCTGAAATTGATGTACCTGGTCATTGCCGAGCCGCCATCAAGTCGTTACCACACCTATTGGTAGAAGCGGAAGATACCACCGAATACCGCAGTATTCAGCATTACAACGACAACGTCATTAACCCAGCTCTGCCGGGGAGCTATGAATTTATCGACAAAGTGCTAGAAGAAGTCTCTGCGCTTTTTCCTGCGCCTTACGTTCATATTGGTGCCGACGAAGTACCTAACGGCGTATGGTCAAAAAGCCCAGCATGCCAAGCACTAATGGAACAACTGGGTTACAGCGACTACAAAGATTTGCAAGGACACTTCTTGCGTTATGCCGAAGACAAACTTCGTAAATTGGGCAAACGCATGCTGGGCTGGGAAGAAGCTCAACACGGCGACAAAGTCAGTAAAGATACGGTGATCTACTCATGGCTAAGCGAAGAAGCGGCCTTGAACTGTGCTCGCCAAGGCTTTGATGTGGTGCTGCAACCAGCACAAACCACTTACCTAGATATGACCCAAGACTACGCACCTGAAGAACCGGGCGTGGACTGGGCAAACCCACTGCCACTAGAAAAAGCTTACAACTACGAGCCGCTCGCTGAAGTGCCTGCTGACGACCCAATACGTAAGCGCATTTGGGGCATTCAAACAGCATTATGGTGCGAAATTATCAATAACCAACCTCGCATGGACTACATGATCTTCCCTCGTTTAACTGCAATGGCAGAAGCATGTTGGACAGACAAACAACACCGAGATTGGACCGACTATTTATCACGCTTGAAAGGCCATCTACCTCTGCTTGATTTGCAGGGAGTGAATTACCGTAAACCGTGGAAGTAATACAAAACTGATGTCGAAACATCACGCTTGAAGAGTTTTTAAATTTTGGCTGCTGATGCAGCTTCGTAAAAAGGAAAGACACAAATGAAATACGGCTATTTCGATAACGAGAATCGCGAATACGTCATCACTCGCCCTGACGTACCAGCACCATGGACCAACTACCTAGGTACTGAGAAGTTCTGTACGGTTATCTCGCACAACGCGGGTGGCTACTCGTTCTACAACTCTCCAGAATACAACCGTGTTACTAAATTCCGTCCAAATGCGACATTCGATCGCCCAGGACACTACGTTTACTTGCGTGATGATGAGACAGGTGATTACTGGTCAATCTCTTGGCAACCAGTTGCGAAGAGCCTAGACGAAGCAAACTACGAAGTTCGTCACGGCTTGTCTTACTCTAAGTTCAAATGTGAATACAGCGGTATTACCGCAACAAAAACTCTGTTCGTGCCAAAAGGCGAAGACGCTGAAATCTGGGATGTAGTGATTAAAAACACCTCTGACAAACCACGTACGATCAGTGCATTCTCATTTGTTGAGTTCTCATTCAGCCACATTCAATCTGATAACCAAAACCATCAGATGTCTCTGTACTCGGCAGGTACGGCTTACAACGAAGGCGTGATAGAGTACGACCTGTACTACAACACCAACGATTTCGAAGGCTTCTACTACCTAGCTTCAACATTTGCCCCAGATTCATACGACGGCCAACGTGACAGCTTCCTAGGCCTATACCGTGACGAAGCAAACCCGTTAGCAGTAGAACAAGGTAAGTGTTTCAATACAGCGCAAACTTGTTACAACCACTGTGGCTCTTTGCATAAGCAATTTACTATTCAGCCGGGTGAAGAAGTTCGCTTTGCTTACATTCTCGGTATCGGTAAAGGCAACGGAGAGCGTCTGCGTGCTAAGTACCAAGACCTTGCAGAAGTCGACAACGCATTTGCGGGTATCAAAGCACACTGGGATGAGCGTTGTGGCAAGTTCCAAGTGAAATCACCAAACGAAGGTCTAGATACCATGATCAACGCTTGGACGTTATACCAAGCGGAAACGTGTGTGGTGTGGTCTCGCTTTGCTTCATTCATCGAGGTGGGAGGCCGTACTGGTCTTGGTTACCGCGATACAGCGCAAGATGCAATCTCAGTTCCTCACGCTAACCCAGCAATGACGCGCAAACGTATCGTTGACCTACTGCGCGGCCAAGTAAAAGCGGGCTACGGTCTACACCTATTCGATCCAGATTGGTTTGATCCAGAAAAAGCGGATGTTAAACCATCTAAATCTCCAACCGTAGTTCCAACACCTTCTGATGAAGACAAAATTCACGGCATCGAAGACACCTGTTCTGATGATCACCTATGGCTAGTTCCAACCATCTGTAAGTACGTGATGGAAACCGGTGAGCACAGCTTCTTCGACGAAGTGATCCCTTACGCCGACGGTGGCGATGCAACGGTTTATGACCACATGAAAGCCGCGCTAGACTTCTCGGCTGAATACGTAGGTCAAACCGGTATCTGTAAAGGTCTGCGTGCAGACTGGAACGACTGTCTGAACCTAGGTGGCGGCGAATCTTCAATGGTGTCGTTCCTACATTTCTGGGCACTGCAGGAGTTCATCGACCTAGCGAAATACCTAGGTAAGGAAGCCGACGTTGAAAAATACACCGAGATGGCAGCAAACGTGCGTGAAGCGTGTGAAACACACCTTTGGGACGAAGAAGGCGGCTGGTATATCCGTGGTCTAACGAAAAACGGCGAAAAGATCGGTACAGCGCAACAAAAAGAAGGTCGTGTACACCTAGAGTCAAACACACTTGCGGTACTTTCTGGTGCGGTATCTCAAGAGCGCGGCGAAAAAGCGATGGACGCTGTCGATGAGAACCTATTCTCTGAATACGGCCTCCACCTAAACTCACCATCTTTTGCAACACCGAATGATGATATCGGCTTCGTAACTCGTGTTTACCAAGGCGTAAAAGAGAACGGTGCGATCTTCTCGCATCCAAATCCATGGGCTTGGGTAGCTGAAGCGAAACTGGGTCGTGGTGATCGTGCAATGAAGTTCTACGATGCACTTAACCCATACAACCAGAACGACATCATCGAAAAACGTATTGCAGAACCATACTCATACGTACAGTTCATCATGGGTCGTGACCACCAAGACCACGGTCGTGCAAACCACCCATGGTTAACAGGTACGTCAGGCTGGGCTTACTTCGCTGTTACCAACTTTATCCTTGGTGTGCGTACAGGCTTCGATGGCCTAACTATAGATCCATGTATCCCAACGAACTGGCCTGGTTTCGAAGTGACTCGCCAATGGCTAGGAGCAACGTACAACATCAAAGTCGTTAACCCAAACTCAGTAAGCAAAGGCGTTAAGTCGATTACCGTGAACGGTGAAGCTGTAAATGGTGCCTCTGTCCCAGTTCAAGCGGAAGGTTCAGTAAACGAAGTTATCGTTACTCTAGGTTAATCATCTTTTGGAGGAGTCCTTCTCCCCTTTTGATTTATCCGGTGCATTTATGTTTTACAAGTGCATCGGTTCGCTAGCAAAGATTTAAGACGCGGTGGGATGCCGCTCTTATCGAGGATCGAATCATGATCAAATTTGGTACAGGCGGTTGGCGTGCATTTATTGGTGAGGAGTTCACCAAAGATAACGTACGCTTGGTTGCCCAAGCAGTTGCAAACATCACGAATAACGAATCGGTTGCTGATCGCGGTTTTGTGATTGGCTATGACCGTCGTTTTCTTTCCGATAAAGCAGGTCGTTGGTTCGCTGAAGTTCTAGCAGCAAACGGCATTATGGTTAGCTTTATCGACAAATTTGTCCCAACACCTATCGTAATGTTTAAAGCGAAAGAAATGGGCTGCGCATACTCGGCATGTATTACCGCATCACACAACCCTGCCGATTACAACGGCATTAAAGTCTTCATTGAAGGCGGTCGTGACGCAGATGAAATCATCACCCAAAAAATCGAATCACAAATAGACGAGCTCACTGCGCAAGATGTAAAAAGCGTCGACTTTGAACAAGCGGTTGAAGATAAGCTGATTGAAATCATCAATCCGATGAACGAATTCGTTGACTCAATCATCGACTTTATCGACATCGGAGCGATCAAGAAGGCGAATTTACGTGTTTTGATCGACCCAATGTTTGGTGTCGCGAAAAACGCACTGCAAACCGTATTAATCAACGGCCGCTGTGACGTTGATGTGATTAACGATGGCAAAAACCCAGACTTCGGTGGGTTAATGCCTTCGCCAAGCGCTGCAACACTCTACCGTTTGATGCACCTAGTGAAAGAGCAAGGTTACGATATTGGCATCGGTACTGATGGCGATGCGGACCGTCTTGGTATTATCGACGAAAAAGGTAACTTCATTCATCCAAATGAAGTGCTACTGCTGCTTTACTACTACCTACTTGAATACAAAGGCTGGAAAGGCTCCGTGGTACGTAACATCGCAACCACCCACCTTCTCGATAAAGTCGCCGAAGATCATGGCGAGAAATGCTTTGAGGTTCCTGTAGGCTTTAAGCACATCAGCTCCCAAATGGAAGCGGATGACTCACTGATTGGCGGGGAAAGCTCTGGTGGCCTAACCATTCGCGGCCACATCAAAGGTAAAGACGGCGTATTCGCATCAAGCCTATTGGTAGAAATGATTTCAGTAACCGGCAAGAAGCTGTCTGAGTTGCTGGATGAAATCTACGGCAAGTACGGCTATGCCTACATGGCAGAAGGCGATTGCAAGTTCAAACCAGCACAAAAAGACGTACTGTTCAACAAGATTTATGTTGAAAAGCAGTTGCCTGAGTTTGAGTTTGAAATCGAAAAAGTCAGCTATGAAGATGGTGCGAAAGTCTACTTCAAAAACAGCGGTTGGATCATCGCACGCTTCTCTGGCACTGAGCCACTGCTACGAATTTTTGCAGAGATGCAAGATAAGGACACTGCGGAACGTGTTCTTCAACAGTTTAAAGACTTCTTGTTTTTATAACTGAACCTTGTGCCCGCTTCGAGCACTATGGTGAGAGTCGACGCTGTCTGAAAAGGCGCTCATCAACAGGAGAAGAGCACTTGCCCGGCTCCACAGCCGGGCTTTTTTATTGTATGTTGGAAAGTCGTAAACGAGATAGCAAAGATACTCAGGAGCGTTAAGCAAATGCCAGAACGCCTTGCGTTTCAATTTTCACCGCGACGGACTCACCTATATTTAATGCTTGCGAAGCTGTAGCTAACAAACGGTCACCATTCGCGTTAATCACATAACGGCAGTGATCACCCATAAAATGCTGTTCCAATACGGTTACCGAACTATCTTCATCGGATTGAATTTGCACATACTGCGGTCTTAGCAGTAAAGAGCACTCCGCCTGTACTGGAATATCTTGTTGAGCCGTGGCTTCAACCACGCCCAAGTGGGTTTCATATTCTGAATTCGAAACCCGTTTAGCAGCAAGGTAACTGCCACCCCCTAAGAAATCAGCGACAAATTTACTTGAAGGCTGGTAGTAAAGCTCAGATGCTGTGCCATATTGCTCGATGACTCCATTGTTCATCACTGCCATTTTATCGGCGAAAGCAAAAGCCTCTTCACGGCTATGCGTAACAAAAATGGCAGTCACGCCTTGCGCCTTAAAAATCTTACGGATCTCACTTATCAACTCATGGCGAACTTGCGTATCAATATTAGAAAACGGTTCATCCAGTAACAGTAAGTCTGGGCTGTAAGCTAATGAGCGAGCAATCGCAACACGCTGCTGCTGTCCACCAGACAATTGATGAGGATAACGATCGCCATAACCTTGAAGATGCACGAGTTCTAACATCTCTTGAACTTTGGCATTTTTCTCTTTTGTCGAGCACTGCTTTAAGCCAAAGGCAATGTTTTGCTCCACCGTCAAGTGAGGAAAAAGTGCGTAATCTTGGAAAATCATCCCTATATTACGCTGTTCTGGCGGCAACCAGTTTTCCCCATCATCAATTGTGACGCAATTTAGACTCATTTCGCCTGACGTTAACGGCAATAATCCCGCAACGGCCTTTAATAGTGTTGTTTTCCCACAGCCACTAGCTCCTAGCAAACAGACAATCTGCCCTTGTTCTACCTCAAGAGACAATGATTCGAGTACGGTTTGATCATCATATTGGCACGTTAGGTTTTTAATTGATAATGCACAGCTCATCAGTGATTTTGCTCCAGTGAACGGTTAACAACAACAAGCGGGATCAACCCAACAAGAACCAACAGAACCGCTGGCAAAGCGGCCAATTCTAAATGCTCATCCGAGGCGAAGTTATAAACGTATGTGGCTAGTGTTTCAAAGTTAAACGGACGAAGTAACAAAGCCGCATTAAGCTCTTTCATCGACTCGATAAACACTAATAAAGCCGCAATCAGTGCACCGCGCTTAACCAGCGGAAAGTGCACGCGCCACAGCATGACATTGGGCTTACAACCCATAGTGCGCGATGCCATATCTAACGACGGAGAAATTTTATTTAAATTACTTTCGATACTACCAATCGCCACCGCTGAAAAGCGCACAACCATGGCAAAAACCAGGGCGAACATGGAGCCAGAAAAAATAAGTCCCGGTCTTCCCCACTCCATGGCTTTAGCAACGTCGTTGACACGATGATCCATAAACAGCACAGCGACCATCACACCGATGGCTAGTACCGTTCCTGGTACTGCATAGCCCATAGAAGAAAGACGCATAAATGCCAAGCTTTCTCGTTTACCATTGACTCGATGGGTAAAGTTAACGATCAGTGCGACAGCAACACCAATAATCGCAGCAATAACAGACACAACTAAGCTGTTCCATGCGTATTCACGAAACTCTGAGGTCCAACTCTGCGCAAAATAAGTGATCGCATAATCAATCAGCTGTAGTAGCGGCAAAATAAACGCGACCGAAACCAAGCCCCAGCACCAAACCAGTGCGGTCCACTTTTTCCAGCCCGTCAACTCGTAACGAAAATCTTCGTGACTGTTAAATTGGCTTTGAAAAAGCTTTTGTTTACGGCGGCTGTATCGTTCGGCACTAAGAAGCAGTACTACAATGACGAGCATCATGGCAGAAATCTTGGCTGCCGCATTAAGATTAGAGTACCCCAACCAAGTATCGTAGACCGCTGTGGTTAACGTATTCACCGCGAAGTAACTTACCGTACCAAAGTCACCGATGGTCTCCATTGCGACCAATGATAAACCCACTGCGATAGAGGGTCTTACTAACGGCAACGAGATGCGCCAAAAGCTTTCCCATGGAGAGCACTTGAGCAAACGCGCGCTTTGCAATAAAGAGACATTTTGCTCCATAAACGCAGCCCGGCACAATAAATACACGTAAGGATACAACACCAAAGCTAACACAAAGGTCGCGCCAGGCAACGTACGAATGTCAGGGAACCAATACTCGCTAGGTCCCCATCCGGTTACATCACGCAAAAAGATTTGAATCGGGCCAGCAAAATCAAACCAATCCGTAAAAATATAACCAATGATATAACCTGGCATCGCAAGAGGTAGCACCAATGCCCACTGCAACCATTTTTCGGTCGGCAGTTTACACATGGCCATTATCCAAGCGCTTGGAATACCAAGAATTAAGGACAGCACCATTACGCCAACAGTTAGCGCAACCGTGTTAAAAATATAAGTCGGCATGACCGTTGCCATTAAATGAGCAAACAAATCATCCGTTTCACCAATCGCGGTGTAGAAGATCGCTAAGATCGGCAAAACCAGTAGCAGAGTTATTACCCCACTACTGGTTTTCCATAAAGAGTGTTTATCTTTCATCGCCTAATTACTGCAAGGCTGTATGAAATACAAATGCTGTTGCAAATACATCTCATATCCTTTAATCAAATGGGGGTACTGTTATACCCCCACAAGGAATTAAAGGTCAAATTTCACTTCGTCTAATAGCTTAATTGCCGCTTCGTGGTTGGCTGCAATATCGTCTAGAGAAAGCTTGTCTGCTTTAAAGTCACCCCAAGATTCCACAAGCTCAGAACGCTTCACGCCTTCTTTAACTGGGTACTCGTAATTAACTTCTGCGTACATTTGCTGCGCTTTGTCACCCGTTAGGAATTCCATTAGCTTCACAGCATTGTCTTTGTTTGGAGAGTACTTCGCCATCGCCATACCAGAGATATTCACGTGAGTGCCTGTAGTCTCTTGGTTAGGGAAGTTGATGTAAACTGCATCAGCCCAAGCTTTTTGCTCTTTGTCGTTAACCATTTTACCTAGGTAGTAGCTGTTACCTAGAGAAACATCACATAGGCCTTCTTTGATCGCTTTAACTTGTGCACGATCGTTGCCTTGTGGTTTGCGAGCAAGGTTTGCTTTCACACCTTCCAACCACTCTTTGGTTTCTGCTTCGCCATTGTGAGCAATCATTGCTGAAACTAGAGAAACGTTGTACGGGTGCTTACCGCTACGAGTACAAATTTTACCTTTGAACTCTGGCTTAGCTAAGTCTGCGTAGTTGAAATCTGCGCCTAGTTTACCCACGCGATCACGTGATGAATAAACGCTACGAGAACGTAGAGTTAGAGCAAACCACTCATTCTCTTTATCTTGGTATTGAGCAGGTACGTTTTCTTCAATGATTTTGCTATCGACTTTCTGAACTAAACCTTTGTTTGTCAGTTCAGCTAGACGGCTGATGTCTGTCGTAAGAATAACGTCAGCAGGGCTGTACTCACCTTCTTGAGCTAGCTTTTCTGCTAAGCCTTTTTTAGCAAATTTTACGTTTACTTTGATACCAGTTTCTTTAGTGAACTCATTGAACATAGGTTCAACTAGAAAAGGTTGACGGTAAGAGTAGACGTTCACTTCTTCAGCAGCCATTGCTGTTGGAGCTAGAGTAGCGCAAGTTAGTGCTGAAAGAGTTAGCAGTTTTTTCATTGTTTAATCCTTTACCATGCTAATGATAACGTTTATCAGTTGCGTTATTATATGTATGTTCAATAAGAAGACAATGACGAATATTAAAAAACCTGCTCATCGGAGCAGGTTTTATTGTGTTAAGTGTGTAACCATTTATTACAAGCTAATGATTATTTCACCGTAACAAACTCTGGGTAAGCACCAACACCACAATCATGCATGTCCATACCTTCCATTTCTTCATCTTCTGTAACGCGAATCCCGACGGTTGCTTTCAAGATTGCCCACACAACTAGGCTGGCACCAAATACCCAAGCAAAGATAACTACGGCACCTAAAAGCTGAGCACCAAACGTTGCATCACCGTTGCTCAGTGGCACTACCATTAGGCCGAAGAAACCACACACACCATGAACTGAGATAGCACCTACTGGATCGTCAATTTTAAGTTTATCTAGAGCAATGATACTGAATACTACTAGTGCACCCGACACCGCACCAATCGCAACCGCGTACAGTGGTGATGGCGATAGAGGGTCTGCAGTGATGGCAACCAAGCCAGCTAGCGCGCCATTGAGAATCATCGTTAAATCGGCTTTACCCCAAGTAGTTTTACAAACGAATAGCGCCGCAATTGCACCGGCAGCCGCTGCTGCGTTAGTGTTTAGAAAGATCTGACCTACCGCTGTAGCATTCTCAAAATCTGAAACCATCAACTGAGAACCACCGTTAAATCCAAACCAGCCAAACCAAAGGATAAAAGTACCCAACGTTGCCAAAGGCATGTTAGAACCTGGAATCGGATAAATTTCACCATTTTTACCGTACTTACCCTTACGCGCGCCAAGCAGTAACACACCAGCTAGAGCAGCAGAAGCACCTGCCATATGTACGATACCAGAACCCGCAAAGTCACTAAATCCAGCTTCTGCTAGGAAGCCTCCACCCCATGTCCAGTAACCTTCCATTGGATAGATAAACGCAGTTAAAATCGCAGAGAAAATCAAGAAAGACCAAAGCTTCATGCGCTCAGCTACCGCACCAGAAACGACGGACATGGCAGTTGCAACGAAGACAACTTGGAAGAAGAAGTCAGACTCTAAAGAGTGGTCGGCCCCTTCACCTTGAGTACCAATTAACGTACCAAATGAAGGTAACCAGCCTCCTTCTCCATTATCGACATACATGATGTTATAACCGACAATCAGAAACATCGTACATGCGATGGCGTACAAACAGATGTTCTTCGTAAGAATTTCTGTTGTGTTTTTAGAGCGCACAAGGCCAGCCTCTAGCATCGCAAAGCCTGCTGCCATCCACATTACCAACGCACCGGAAATGAGGAAGAAAAAGGTGTCAAGTGCGTAACGTAACTCGGTTACTGTTGTTGCTAATTCCATAATAAGTATCTCCAATCCTTTGAATTCTTAAAGTGCTTCTGCGTCCATTTCGCCAGTTCGGATACGCACCGCTTGGTTCAGATCGTAAACAAAAATTTTACCGTCGCCGATTTTTCCGGTTTGCGCAGCTTTTGTAATTGCTTCAACAACGCGATCTACATTGTCTGCGTGAGTCGCGATTTCAATTTTCACCTTTGGTAGAAAATCGACTTGATACTCTGCACCGCGATACAATTCCGTGTGACCTTTTTGACGACCGAACCCTTTAACTTCTGATACTGTCATCCCTTCGATACCGACATCAGCCAATGCTTCTCGTACATCGTCTAATTTAAACGGCTTAATAATGGCATTGATTATTTTCATTGAGTTATCTCCGAAGCTTTCATCCTGAAACACTTCTTATAATCCAATCTACGTGCCAAGTTTTTAAGTTATTGAATAATAAAAACTAACCTCAATTTACATATCTATAAACAAAAAGAGCGCACCATATCGGTGCGCCCTTTTCACAAATTTAAAGCAACGGCAGAGAAGTTACCCAAAACTGTGCATTAAATGTTCAAAAAGTCTTTCCACTGTTCGATAAGTGCCATGAAATCCTCTATCCCACAACTTGCTGTACTTTCTGCATTGTAGAAGTCGAACTCACTTTCCATCTCGACATCATATTCATGGGCTAATGCGTTTTCTTGTACAAGAACTTCGTCGCCCTGAATCATCAAGCTAATTTCCGTGCCTGTTAGGTTATGCTCCTGAGAAGGCGCTGAAAATGACCGCTCAATTAGCTTTTCAACCTGTGCAATCTTCATCGGCTCTTTGCCAATTTCTTCTTGCAACCAGCGCCCTACAATCTCATGTCCCATGCTACATTTTACGTAGTACTCGCCCATCAACGTGTTACGAATGAATTCAAATTCCACCGAGATTGCCTATTTCGTATCAATTTGGTGCGAGTATAGCGAATTGCTCCCATAAAAAAAGCACCTCATATGAGGTGCTTTTGAATTGTGCATTTCTGATTATGCCGGTTCTTGGAAGATCACTTCTTCCGCTTTCTTGGTGTATTGATCCATTTTATGGAAGTTCAAGTAGCGGTATGTATCCGTTGCCGTAGCGTCGATTTGCTTCGCGTATTCTAGGTATTCTTCTTTGGTTGGAATCTTACCTAGAATTGCACCTACTGCAGCTAGCTCAGCTGACGATAGGTAAACATTCGCCCCAGTACCCAGACGGTTCGGGAAGTTACGCGTTGAAGTCGACATTACTGTTGATTTATCTGCAACACGTGCTTGGTTACCCATACAAAGTGAACACCCTGGCGTTTCAATACGAACCCCTGCACGTCCGAAGATACCGTAGTAGCCTTCTTCAATCAGTTGGTCTTTATCCATCTTTGTTGGTGGCGCTACCCAAAGGCGCGTTGCTAACTGGCCATTGAACTTATCAAGCAATTTACCTGCTGCGCGGAAGTGACCGATGTTCGTCATACAAGAACCGATGAACACTTCATCAATCGCTGTGCCTTGTACTTCAGACAACAAACGAGCGTCATCTGGGTCATTCGGTGCACATAGTACTGGCTCATTGATTTCAGCCATATCGATTTCAATCACATGTGCGTATTCAGCGTCTTTATCTGCTTGCATCAGCTCAGGGTTTGCTAGCCACTCTTGCATTGCTGTAATGCGGCGCTCGATAGTACGGCGATCACCGTAGCCTTCAGAGATCATCCACTTCAGCATCACGATGTTAGAGTTTAAGTACTCTTCGATCGACTCTTGAGACAATTTCACAGTACAACCTGCCGCCGAACGCTCTGCAGATGCATCAGAAAGCTCAAATGCTTGCTCAACCGTTAGCGTTTCTAAGCCTTCAATCTCAAGGATACGGCCAGAAAATTCGTTGATCTTGCCCGCTTTCTCTACCGTTAGTAGACCTTGCTGAATCGCGTAGTAAGGGATGGCATGAACAAGATCACGCAGTGTAATACCCGGTTGCATTTCACCTTTAAAACGAACCAAGATTGACTCTGGCATGTCTAGCGGCATAACGCCTGTCGCAGCTGCAAAGGCAACCAAGCCCGAGCCTGCTGGGAATGAAATACCCAGAGGGAAACGAGTATGTGAGTCCCCACCCGTACCGACAGTATCCGGTAGTAGCATACGGTTTAGCCATGAGTGGATAATACCGTCACCAGGACGAAGAGATACACCACCGCGGTTCATAATAAAGTCCGGAAGTGTATGGTGAGTGTTAACGTCTACTGGTTTTGGATAAGCCGATGTGTGACAGAAAGACTGCATGACAAGATCAGCAGAGAAGCCGAGACACGCCAAGTCTTTAAGTTCATCACGAGTCATAGGGCCAGTAGTATCTTGCGAACCTACTGTCGTCATTTTCGGCTCACAGTAGGTTCCAGGACGGATGCCTTCTACGCCACATGCTTTACCAACCATTTTCTGTGCAAGCGTGTAGCCTTTACCAGAATCTGCGATTTCACCAGGTTTGCGGAATACGTCCGAAGGCTCAAGACCTAGCGATTGACGCGCTTTGTCTGTCAAACCACGACCGATGATCAATGGGATACGACCACCAGCACGAACTTCATCAATCAGTACTTCTGTTTTTAGCGAGAACTCAGCTAGAACCTCACCAGTTTCGTGGTTGCAAACTTTACCTTCATATGGGTAAACATCGATAACATCGCCCATGTTGAGCTTAGTTACGTCAACTTCGATTGGTAGTGCGCCAGCATCTTCCATTGTGTTAAAGAAGATAGGGGCAATTTTGCCACCAAGCACATACCCACCAGCTCGTTTGTTTGGAACGTAAGGGATATCATCACCCATAAACCAAAGCACTGAGTTTGTTGCCGATTTACGTGAAGAGCCAGTACCAACAACATCACCAACGTAAACCAATTGATGACCTTTGTCTTTTAACTCTTCAATTTGCTTGATCGGGCCAATAGTACCCGGTTGATCAGGGTTTATTCCTTCACGCTCGTTTTTAAGCATCGCCAGTGCGTGTACTGGAATATCAGGGCGAGACCAAGCGTCAGGTGCAGGTGAAAGGTCATCCGTGTTCGTTTCACCTGTTACTTTAAATACGGTTAGAGTGACTTTTTCTTCAAGCTTAGGCTTAGAAAGGAACCACTCAGCATCAGCCCATGATTGAAGTACTTTCTGTGCATGCGCATTGCCAGCTTTCGCTTTCTCTTCTACGTCATAGAAAGCATCAAACATCAGCAGCGTATGAGACAGCGCTTTTACTGCGATCTCTGCCAGTGCTTCATCATCCAATAGCTCAACTAGCGGTTCGATGTTGTAACCACCTTGCATAGTGCCTAGCAGTTCAGCCGCTTTTTCACGACTCACTAATGGTGATTTAACTTCACCTTTTGCTACTGCTGTTAGGAAACCCGCTTTTACATAAGCAGCTTCATCAACACCTGGAGGGATACGGTTTTCAAGTAGGTCAAGAATGACTTCTTCTTCACCTTGCGGGGGATTTTTCAGAAGTTCTACAAGTCCAGCAACTTGTTCTGCGTCTAGCGGTTTAGGAACAACTCCTTCAGCAGCACGCTCTTCGACGTGTTTACGGTAGGCTTCAAGCACGACTTTTTCCTCTCATTGCGGTTCCTCCTCTATTATTACTATTGTTAAAGTAAAGGAGTGAACATCCTTGGAAACTTGGCTCTCCATTGCCCTTGTTTTCATTCAATTATGATTGAGAAACAGCGCCGTAGAGGCCAAACTGTGGGCAAAATAATAGCAAATTTAACCTTAAATTAAAATCTTATCATTTTGACCAACATAGCAACTTACGACTAAAGTTCTGCTAATTTTGACCAAATATGCCAAGTTTTTGCTTTCTCATACCCGGTTAATTAAACGATGTTCCTACGATCAAATACACAGCATCCAAATCTTGCTCGGTACGACCGTATGCCAACATTATTGGTCCTATTGGTGAGTCAACACCAAAGAAGATGGAACCAGCATTGTAAAGCGGCGCTTCGTTTAGTTTCAGATCATTATCAGACCAAACACCGCCATATTCGACCGATGCGCCCAGGTAGACTGGAGCTTCAAACAATCCGAAATCATTATCAAACCACTTATATCGGTACACCAAACTGCTGAAAAATAAGTTCTGTCCGATCAGGCTATTTCTTGGGATTCCCGATAGGCTTAAAAAGCCGCCCAACTCTCTGGGATCAAGCGGTAAAGATGAGTTTTTACTCTCTACAAAACTATATTCAGCATGTCCGACTAAAGTATGACGCTGATGACTCACTGCACCTTTAAATCGTGCAGAGATTTCATAAACGGTATCTTCAATAATTTTGTCAGTTTCTAAAAGGCTAACGCCTTGAGGACTTTGATCATGAGACACTAAATATTCGAGATCGACTAAAAGCCCACGAGTCGGAAATGCGAAATCATCAAGTGTATCTAGGCGATAATTGGCAAACAGGCCACGACGTTCAAAATCCAATTTACCAGCAGAAGCCAAAGTAGAAAGCTCAATATCTCCGGTTGAGTAGCGAGCGCCAAATCGAAGTTCTTGCCACAATGTGGATTGGATACCTATCGCTAACTCTGTTGTAAAATCATCGTAAGTGACCGGAAAAAAGTCATTTACTGACTCTAAATCTGGTGCTTGAGGCTCTGTTAAAGGTAAGTTTCGGCTCTCACTACCATAGGAAATTCGCCCCGATACAAAAAGTTCTTGGCTAGATAAAACAGGGGAATACAACTCAGCTTCAATCAGCTTATCCGTGCCCATTTCTACGTTGAACGCCAACTCCGCGCCATGAGAGTTTAAATTGGTGAAGTTGGTCGATATTCCTATGCCGTACTGGCTATCTGTATCGAAGTCATCTTCAAGAAAAAATCGGAAGTTGAGATAATTAGGCCCCCACGACTTCTCGTTAACATCAAAAACCAACAATGTCTCACCATCAACCTCTTCAAAGTGATAAGTGATGAGCTCGAACCGATCTAACGCGTAGAGGTTTTCAACGGCTTTCTCAATTTCGGCCGTTGAAATACGACGTCCGGTTTCTAGTTCAATACGATTCGTCAACAACACATCGCTGTAGTGCGTATTATTAACAATCACTATGTCATCAACCACACGCTGATCGCCATAAATCAAAGTTTTACGAACTTCTTGTTTGCGATCGATGTATTTTTGATAGTCCGCATTGGACAAGCGCAACCCTTTCAGCTTGTCTTTTAACTGCTTGGTAATATCGTACCCAGCTTGAAAAGCCCAAGGCATTTTGTCGAACTCGACAGTTTCCATGGTGCCCACATTGGGACGAATATAGATATCTTGAGGTTCAAGCTCGTCCACTTGCTGTTGTGTACTACGACGAACGAGATAGTTAGAGAGTTGGTCCGCGACAGTAAACAGCCCCGTAAATTCATCTTCGGTTTTGTAATCGGTGCTAATATCGACGGCAATAACGACATCAGCCCCCATGGCGCGAGCCACATCGACAGGCATGTTATTGACGACACCGCCATCAACAAGCATATGGCCATTGAGCTTATAAGGAGGAAGCGCTCCTGGTACAGACATGCTAGCCATCATGGCGTCCACAAGGTAACCATTGCCCAGTACGACTTCTTCTAGGGCAAGAATATCAGTCGCAACAGAACGATAAGGAATGGCAAGATCATCAAAAGAATCGAATCGCCCTAAGTTCCCTGTAGTCTCACGCAATACTCGCAACATGTTCTGGCCTTGCACCACACCCGTTGGTGCTCGTACCTCACCGAACCTTAAGCCGAGATCGGTATTAATTTGATAGCGGTCTTCATACTCTTTGTCACGAACTCGACGTTGGCTACGGTCAACACGATCTCGATAACCGCTGCCCCAATCGACGGTGTAGATAAAACTCTCGATTTCATCAGCACTCATACCCGTGGCATAAAGCCCACCCACATAGGCGCCCATACTGGTACCGGTCACAATATCCACAGGGATCTGCATTTCTTCCAATGCTTTTAAAACTCCAATGTGTGCCGCCCCTTTCGCTCCGCCACCAGCGAGCACAACCGCCACCTTTGGTCGAGGTTCCAAGTCATCCGTTTTTGTTAGAGAGTTTGCGAGGGAAACAGAAGGAGTGATCATCAAAAAGGTACTAACCCAAAGCGCAAAGTTGCGAACCGATGGGCTTGATAACAGCTTTTTGAACATTCACTTCTTCCTTTATTGAATATCTGATCAAGTAGGGCGTGCTAGCAGTACTGTACTAACACGCCCTAATATGTACTAAGAATTAATCAGATAAACAAGCTAATGTTGTTGATTTGGCGATGCTACCAATCAAATATGCTATTTAACCAGTTTGATTTCTTCTCACACTGTTGCTTTATCTGACCGGTTTTATCCCAAATCGGCAGTTTGTAATCACTACGGCAGTTCATTTCTAAACCTCCATCAGATGTAGGCTTGAACCCTAATGTGGTGATTTCTCTTGGCCATGGGAGCTCTAAACGCTCAGGAATACGCTGCTTCAAGTACTCTGCGTACACTCGTAATGCACCACTCGACCCTGTTAGATTCACGGGTTTATTATCGTCACGGCCTAGCCAAATTGTCGTCACCTCACGACCATCAACACCGACAAACCAACTATCGCGGTTGTCATTACTGGTACCCGTTTTTCCTGCCAATGCAGCCCAACCAAACTGGCTTTGTAAGAAGCGGCCAGTGCCTTGAGCAACCCCTTGTTTCATCGCGTAGGTCGTTAGCCATGCAGCTTGTTCATCCACGGCTCTTGATGAACGAGGCAAGGATTGATACAGCACATTACCTTCCATATCCATGACTGAGCGCAGAGCGGTCAGTTTTGCACGCTTACCTGAATTCGTCAGAGTCTGATACATCTGTGCAACTTCGAATGGCGTCAAAGAAAACGAACCCAAAAACATCGAAGGCACTGGGCGAATTTCGTCTTTGTTCACGCCCAAACGCTCTAAAGTATTGGACACTTCAGGAATGCCAAGTGCCATACCTAAGCGCACGGTCGGTACGTTAAGTGATTTCGCTAAAGCAATGTAAAGTGGCACATCACCACGATATTTTCTATCGTAGTTGCGCGGCGTCCACACGTTACCTTTACTGCTCTTCAGACTTAACGGCGTGTCGTGTAGCGTCGTGCCTAGGTTGTATTTATCCGGTTGTTCTAGAGCCGTTAAGTAAATCGCTGGTTTCACTAAAGAACCAATCGGACGACTGGCATTGAGCGCGCGGTTAAAGCCTTCATAACCGACACGTTTACCACCTACCATCGCACGGATTTCACCACTATGGCGATCAACGGCCACAGCTGCGGCTTCTAACTCTTTACCACCCCGTTTAGCTAGTTCTGGGATCTTTTTCGCGATAGCTTGTTCCATTTTGCTTTGCGATACTGGGTCCAGAGACGTAAATACGCGCAGTCCGGTCTCTGCCTTAAATCGCTCCCCAACTTTTTCTTTTAATTCAATACTCAATTGTTGGAAATAAGCTGGCTGACGGCTCGCAATACGTGGCTTGCTTTGCGTATCGAGTGGACGACTTACAGCTTGTTCATACTGCTCTGAAGTCAACATGTTTTGCTGCATTAACAGGCGCAGAACGAGATCACGACGCTCTTTCGTTCTCTCAGGGTAACGAATTGGGTTGTAGTAAGACGGTCCTTTTACCATCCCAACTAACATCGCCAATTGATCGATTCGCAACTCCTGAATTGGCTGCCCAAAATAATAACGCGACGCCAAGCCAAACCCGTGGATCGCTTCACCTCCACTTTGACCTAGGTACACTTCGTTTAGGTAGGCTTCTAAGATACGATCTTTGCTGTAACGGTAATCCAAAATTAGCGCGATATACGCTTCTCGAACTTTACGCCACAGTGTTTTATCACGAGTCAAAAACAGGTTTTTTGCCAATTGCTGAGTCAGCGTACTACCACCTTGAACAGTACGACCCGCCTTAATGTTCGCAACCAATGCACGTGCAATCGCGAGCGGTGACACCCCGTCATGTTGATAAAAATCCCGGTCTTCGGTCGCAAGCAGTGCATCCACCAAAATTTCAGGGAACTGATCACGACGTAAGAAAAGGCGCTGTTCATCACGGTCTTTCTCCAGCATGCCCAACATCTTCGGTTCTAGGCGCAAGTAACCAAGGTCTCCTCGAGATTCTAAAGACTGAATACGTTGCAAGCCGGAATCAGAGAAATGCAGCATAATGTGACGATCCGGCTCGGGACCATCGGCAAACTCGAATGGACGACGAATCAATTCAATCCGAGTGGAAGAAGAGGAATATTCGCCTGGGTAACGAGGTTGACTCACTTTACGGTAATTCAACACATCTAGCTCGTTGCGCAGTTCTTGGATGGTGATATTCTCACCAGGGCTTAGATTCAAGATACGGGCATAAACCACCGTTGGCAGCTCAAACAGCTGACCTTCAAAGCGTTCTTTCACCACACTATCTAAGTAAATCCCAACAAACAGCAAAACAGCGGCAAGTGCAACGCCAGCTTTCCAGCTAAACGACCACAGAACTTTCAACCACGAACGTTTCTCGTTAGTCGGCTTTTTACTCGGCGTACGTCGAGTCTGTTTTGCGGTTCCTTTATTGGTTGTACTTTTCTTCGCTGGCGCTTTTTTCGCGCTAGGCTTCTTGCTGTCAGTCATTATTCAATTGTCTTTTTGTTTTCGTTGTTGCTACATGATTGGCAGGATCATCTGGCCAAACGTGTTTTGGGTAGCGCCCTTTCATCTCTTTTTGAACGTCTTTGTAGCTTCCGTTCCAGAAAGCCGCCAAGTCCGACGTTACTTGCAATGGACGTTGTGCCGGTGAAAGCAGTTCAAGCACCAAACGCTTGCGGCCAAGAGCTACCGTTGGGGAACCACTCTCCCCAAATACTTCTTGCATACGCACCGATAATATCGGCTCGTGGCCATATTGGTAACGGATACGCTTCTTTGAACCTGTGGGTAGTTGGTAATGCTCAGGTAACCATTCATCCAGTTGTTGATTGAGTGGCCAACCTAATAGAGCATTAAGCGCTTCGACCAAGTTTATCTTGCTCAGGTCTTTAACCGAGCTGACAGACGTCATGTATGGTTCTAACCACTCCTCTAATGAATCCAGCAAACTGGCTTCATCAAACACTGGCCATGACTGCTCAGGTAACCATTCCACCGCACAACGAATCCGAGCCAACAAGCTCTCCGCTGCCGGTGTCCAGTTTAGACTCTGTAAGCCCTGGCGGCGGACATACGTGAGTAAAGCTTGTGTCATTTTTTCTTTGCCCGGGCTTGGCAACGGCTCGCGTTCAACGACCAGCAGACCGAGTTTTGTTTGTCGCTCAGCTATTAGACGGCCTCTTTTTTCATCCCAGTCCACTACTTCTTCAGACGAAAATAGCGTATCAAAGGTCGTTCGCAATATATTGACATCCAATTCACATGCCGAATGAATTTGACTTGAATTAGAATGAGAACGCATTAAGTCAACGGCAACCAAATACTCACAGCCACCTAGCATGTCTTCCTGATGACATTCTGCACCATGACCATTAGCCAAAGTAAATCGCCCAAATTGATTTGTGCGCTGCTGCGCAATGCGATCTGGAAATGCCAAACTTAACACCAGCGGTAATGCATCTTCATCCACGCCTTTCAGGTCAAATACCGTATCCAATTTGTACGCCAGAGATTGAGCACGCTTGAACAACATCGACTTTTTTGGATGAGTACCAACAAGCCAACGATGCAAGCTATGAGCGATATTGGTAACATTTCTCTCTGGCTCTTCAATCAGTGCGACCGCCGCCAAAGCAGCATTTAACATCTTATCACTGTAAGATAGCGCTTTAATTAGCATCGCAGCCGCACGAGGCTCAACGCCTAGTTCATGCGCCTGTTTTCCTTCGGACGTTAATTGCCCTTTTTCCGTCAGTAGTCCCAATGACACCAATAGCTGCTTCGCTTGTTCCAATGACGCATTAGCGGGAACATCAAGCCACTTTAGATCGTGGATATCACCCGTTCCCCAAAAGGCAAGCTCCATAACTAAACTAGCCAAATCGGAATGCAAAATTTCGGGTAGGGGAACCAGCGGTTGCTGCTTGAACTGGCTTTCAGAATAAAGACGAACACAAATGCCCTCTTCTATTCGTCCCGCTCGTCCTGCACGCTGAATCGCTGAAGACTGTGCAATGCGTGTTTGCTCTAAGCGTGTTAAACCGTTTTTCAAATCAAAGCGGGCAATACGCTCTAACCCAGAATCAACCACGAGGCGAATGCCTTCAATCGTTAGTGAAGTTTCTGCAATGTTGGTCGCTAGAACGACTTTACGCTTACCTTGTTCTGCTGGCGTAATCGCTTTTTGTTGATCTGCAAAACTCAGTTGACCATAAAGTGGGCATATGTCGATATCATCCGCTAAATGAGACAACCGCTCTTCAACTTGTTTTATGGCACCAACACCCGGCAGGAAAGCCAACAAAGATCCGGACTCTTTGTTCATAAGACTTTCTATTGTTTTTGCCATACTCGTAGGTAAATGCTCGTTCACACCTAACGGCTGGTAGCGCATTGCCACATCAAAGCTGCGCCCTTCAGATTCAATGTAACTGGCTTCCGGCAACAACGATTGTAATGCTTGTTGGTCAAGCGTTGCCGACATTACCACCAGCTTGAGATCGTCTCGCAATGTCTCTTGAACTTCTAAACTGAATGCCAAAGCGGTATCGGCATGAATGCTGCGTTCATGAAACTCATCAAAGATCAGTAGATCAACCCCATCCAGTTCAGGGTCAGTTTGGATCATCCTGGTCATGATCCCTTCGGTCACGATCTCCAGCTGCGTTGCAGAACTTACCTTTGCCTCGCCACGAACTCGATAACCCACGCGTTGACCAACTTGTTCTCCCAATTGCTCAGCAAGATAACGGGCAATGTTACGCGCCGCGAGTCGTCTTGGCTCAAGCATGATGATTTTTCCAGCAACCGAATGATTTAAGAGTAACTGCAAAGGGAAGTAAGTCGACTTACCGGCACCAGGCGCCGCTTTTAAGATCACTTGATGTTGATTTTTGACCGCCGTCAGCAACTCAGGCATCACGGCTTCAATCGGCAATTGTGACAAAGGAAATACCTTATGGTGTAATGGTGGCAACATTGTACATAAAAAATTTTTTGTCTAAATAAGCAAATGCATTTCACACCCGCTTTAGAGTCCGCCACTCTACTCAAACGTTATAAACGCTTTCTTGCCGATATCGAGCTCGATACTGGTGAAATCCGTACAATCCACTGCGCAAATACAGGTGCAATGACGGGTTGTGCTACGCCCGGAAACAAGGTTTGGTTTTCTACTTCCGACAACCCGAAACGAAAATACCCCAATAGTTGGGAGTTGAGTGAAACCGAACAAGGCCACCGTATTTGTATCAATACCGCGCGCGCCAATCAATTAGCCGTAGAGGCTATTGAAAATAATGTCATTTCAGAGCTTTGTGGTTATGACACACTTCAAACTGAGGTGAAATACGGCAATGAAAATAGCCGAATTGATATCTTGCTCAGCGCAGACGACAAGCCAAAGTGCTATATAGAAGTGAAAAGCGTCACTCTTCTTGATGAGACCGACTCTACTGGACAAGGATACTTCCCAGATGCGGTCACGACTCGGGGACAAAAACACCTGAGAGAGCTCACAGAAATGGCACAAAATGGAAGTAGAGCCATACTTTTATTCACTGTTTTACATTCAGGTATTGAAAAAGTATCCGCGGCGCACCATATAGACGCGAAATATTCACTATTACTCAAACAAGCACAAGACGCTGGAGTGGAAGTTCTCTGCTACAAAGCTGAACTGAGCGATACTGGAATGAAGCTGATTTCCGCTATTGATTTTATCAATTAAGAGAAAAAATGATGTCGTCTTCACATTGACGATAACTTTGCGATTCAGTATTTGCTTGCACCGCCTCTTTTTGCTATAGATACCCGCCTTAAATTGACTGCGTAGCAGTTGACTAGGTGTAAGTAGGAGATGCTGTATGCCAGAATCAAAGAAGAAAACGATAGGCATCCTAGCCATTGCCGGCGTGGAGCCATATCAGGAAAAACCTGGTGAAGAGTACATGTCACCAGAGCAGGTTGAACACTTTACGAAAATCTTAACAGCTTGGCGCGACCAGCTAAGAGCTGAAGTGGATCGTACTGTTCACCACATGCAGGACGAAGCAGCAAACTTCCCAGATCCAGTTGACCGCGCCTCTCAAGAGGAAGAGTTCAGCCTAGAACTGCGTAACCGTGACCGCGAACGCCGTTTGATCAAGAAGATTGAAAAGACTTTGGATAAAATCAAAGAAGACGATTTTGGCTTCTGTGAGTCTTGTGGCGTAGAGATTGGCGTTCGCCGTCTTGAAGCACGTCCAACCGCTGACCTTTGTATTGACTGTAAAACACTTGCAGAAATCAAAGAGAAGCAAATGCAAGGTTAATCACCCAGCATTATGATTGTTGAAGGGAGCTCAGGCTCCCTTTTTGTTTTGGCTATCTTCGCACCCTATTTGTTTACTAAATTCGAGATACACGCATGACACGCTATGTAGGTCGATTCGCCCCATCTCCTTCTGGTCCACTGCATTTTGGTTCACTGATTGCCGCTCTTGGCAGTTATTTTCAAGCGAAAGCACAAAACGGAGCTTGGTTAGTACGTATTGAGGACTTAGACCCACCAAGAGAAATGCCAGGTGCAGCGCAACTTATCCTAGAGGCACTCAAGGCCTATCAGCTGCATTGGGATGGAGAAGTGGTATACCAGAGCGAACGTCACGACCTTTACCAAGCTCAAATAAACAAATGGCTCGAAAATGGAGAAGCCTATTATTGCCAATGTACTCGTAAGCAAATTAAAGAGCATGGCGGTTTTTATCCTGGCACTTGCCGCGATAAAAACTTGAAAGACGGCGCGATTCGCCTAAAAATGACCAAGCCTGTCGCTCATTTCCTCGACCAAAAGCAGGGAACCATTACGATTCCAGAGCAACTCGTTAATGAAGATTTCATTATTAAACGTCGAGATGGATTATTTGCTTATAATCTTGCGGTAGTATTGGACGACATCGACCAAGGCGTCACAGAAGTCGTGCGAGGTGCAGACTTAATCGAGCCGACAGGGCGTCAAATTAGCCTGTACCAAATACTTGGTCAGCCTGAAGTTAGCTACTTGCATTTACCATTGGCGATGGACAACAACGGCAATAAATTGTCGAAACAAAATCACGCGACGGCTATTGATATAGATACACCAAAACCTACTCTATTGCGCGCCATGACATTTTTAGGTTTCGAGATACCTGAAACCGTAAGGGCGGCCAACATAGAAGATATTCTTCGTTGGGGCTGCGAAAACTGGCGGTTGGAACAGCTTCCAGCAGAGATCGAGATCACACCGTGATTCTCAAATGGCATTGTGTAGGCTATCATTAGCCGCAAATTAGGCCCTAGAGGCGTATAAAACTAACCAAAGCAAGATTGGATTAAACCCAGTTATTGCCAGATGCACATGAATACAAACGACTATACACCAAGCGAACCTGCCACAATTCCAGAGCTCGCTCTCAATGTAATAACTCGTGAAGAGCACAACATTTCGCGTAAGCAGATCAGTGATAATGCGCTGAAGGTACTGTACCGCCTAAATGGTGCTGGTTTCGATGCTTTTCTTGTGGGTGGCGGGGTTCGAGACTTACTGCTTGGACAAAAACCAAAAGATTTTGACATTGCGACCAACGCAACGCCGGAACAGATCAAACAGCTATTTCGTAACTGCCGTTTGATTGGTCGCCGCTTCCGCTTGGCTCATATTATGTTTGGCCGAGACATCATTGAGGTTGCGACATTCCGTGGTCACCACCAAGAGCAAAAGAATAAGAGCATTTCTCAGCAATCAAAAGAGGGTATGCTGCTGCGTGACAACGTCTACGGCACCATCGATGAAGATGCTGAGCGCCGTGATTTCACGATTAACTCGATGTACTACAACATCGCAGATTACTCGATTCACGACTACGCACGTGGTATTGAAGATTTAGAAGATCGCCTAATTCGACTGATTGGTGATCCAGAAACACGCTACCGTGAAGACCCTGTGCGCATGCTGCGTGCGGTTCGTTTCGCGGTAAAACTAGACTTCGATATTGAAGAAGACACCGCAGCGCCAATCGAACACATGGCACCGTTGCTCGGTGACATTCCGTCAGCGCGTCTTTTTGAAGAGTCACTCAAATTATTGCAATCCGGTCATGGCTTAGAAACCTACCACCTACTGCGTGAGTACAACCTATTCCAGCAACTATTCCCGACGATTGCAGCGCACTTTACAGAAGATTACTCCTCTCACACTGAGCAGATGTTGGATCTTGTCCTAGATTCTACCGACATGCGCATCGAAGATGGGAAACGCATCAATCCAGCATTTATGTTTGCTGCAATGCTGTGGTACCCACTGTGTGCGAAAGCCGATGAACTGATGGAAGAGCGCAACTTAGGCCATTACGACGCCATTATGGAAGCGAGCAACATCATTCTTGACGAGCAAGTTCGCACAATTGCCATTCCAAGACGCCACACCGCAACCATTCGCGAGATTTGGCAGTTACAGCTTCGTCTTCCACGACGTAACGGTAAACGTGCATTCCGTCTTATGGAGCTCAATAAATTTAGAGCTGGCTTTGATTTTCTTGAAATGCGCGGTGAAATTGAAGGTGGTGACACTCAGAAGCTTGCCAAGTGGTGGGAAACTTTTCAAAATGCAGGCCGAGAAATGCGTCAAGCAATGGCTGCCGACTTAGACGGTCAATCACCGAAAACAGGCCAGCGCCGCCGTAAAACTTATCGCAAGAAAAAGAGTAAGCCCAAATCATGATTACAGCGTACATTGCGGTAGGCAGTAACTTGGCTGATCCTGTCAGCCAAGCAAAGCAAGCGATTGAAGCATTAAAAACGCTGCCTAAATCAGAGTTTGTTCAAGCTTCTTCGCTATACAGCAGCACGCCAATGGGGCCACAAAACCAACCGGATTACATCAATGCGGTTGTGTCTATTAACACCAGTTTGACGCCTATTGAATTGCTCAATTGCACACAAGCTATAGAGCAAGAACAAGGGCGTGTCCGTAAAGACGAACGCTGGGGACCAAGAACCTTGGACCTCGACATTGTGCTTTATGGCAATGAGGTGATTAATTCCGAGAGGCTGATCGTTCCTCATTATGGAATGAAAGAGCGTGAATTCGTACTCTACCCTCTTGCGGAAATTGCACCAAGTTTACAACTCCCTGATGGGACCGAGGTCTCTGAACTACTGGAACAAGTAGATAGAAACGGCCTCAGTATCTGGCAGTCATAGCCAACTCCTAGTAAGGATAAAACCATGAAAAAAATGACCATCAACGACCTAATCAAGTGGAAGCAAGAAGGTCGTAAATTTGCTACTTCAACCGCTTATGATGCGAGCTTTGCCCAACTGTTTGAAAGCCAAGAAATGCCAGTACTTCTTGTTGGTGATTCTCTAGGTATGGTTTTGCAAGGTCACAACGATACTCTGCCAGTAACGGTCGATGATATCGCTTACCATACTCGTTGCGTACGTGCTGGTAGCCCAAATTGTTTGTTGATGGCAGACATGCCATTCATGAGCTACACCACGCCAGAGCAAGCTTGCGAAAATGCGGCTAAACTGATGCGTGCTGGTGCCAATATGGTAAAAATTGAAGGTGGTGACTGGCTTGTCGACACGGTGAAAATGCTCACTGAACGATCAGTTCCAGTTTGTGCTCATCTTGGTTTAACTCCTCAAGCTGTTAATATTTTTGGTGGTTACAAAATCCAAGGTCGCGATCAAGAAAAAGCAGACCGCATGGTAAAAGACGCATTAGCGCTGCAAGAAGCAGGCGCTCAAATCGTCTTACTAGAATGCGTACCAGCTGAGCTTGCTGAACGTATTACGCAAGTGCTTGACGTTCCTGTTATCGGTATTGGTGCAGGTAACGTAACAGATGGTCAAATTCTCGTAATGCATGATATGTTTGGTATTTCTGCCAACTACATGCCGAAATTCTCCAAAAACTTTCTTGCTGAAACAGGTGATATGCGCAAAGCCGTTACTAAATACATTGAAGATGTAGCCAACGGTGTATTCCCAGACGACGCTCATACCATTGCCTAGAGGATAAATGCATGCAAACTTTTGCGGAAATCTCAGCAGTTCGTGAACACCTTAAAACCTTTAAACGTGAAGGTCGTAAAGTGGCGTTTGTCCCTACCATGGGCAACCTTCACGAAGGCCACTTAACTTTAGTGCGTAAAGCACGCGAATACGCTGATATCGTTGTCGTAAGCATCTTTGTTAATCCGATGCAGTTTGATCGTGCTGACGATTTAAATAATTACCCACGCACGCTAGAGGAAGACTTAAGCAAGTTAACCTCTGAAGGGGTCGATGTGGTATTTACGCCAACACCAGAAGTTATCTACCCAGAAGGTCTGGATAAGCAAACCTTCGTCGATGTCCCTGGCCTATCAACAATTCTCGAAGGCGCGTCTCGACCAGGTCATTTCCGTGGCGTGACGACGATTGTGAATAAGCTGTTTAACATCGTACAACCGGATGTCGCGTGCTTCGGCGAGAAGGACTTCCAACAACTTGCTGTTATCCGCAAGATGGTTGATGACCTAGCAATGGACATTGAAATCATCGGTGTACCAACCGTACGTGAAATGGACGGTTTAGCAATGAGTTCACGCAATGGCTTGCTTACGCTGGACGAGCGTCAACGTGCTCCTGTACTTGCTCGTACAATGCGTTGGATCAGTAGTGCCATTCGCGGTGGCCGCGATGACTACGCATCGATCATCGAAGATGCAAGCGACCAACTTCGAGCTGCAGGTCTGCACCCTGATGAGATCTTCATTCGTGATGCTCGTACATTACAAGTGATCACACCAGAAACGACACAAGCTGTTATTCTGATGTCTGCGTTCCTAGGCAAAGCTCGTCTTATCGATAACCAAACGGTAGATATGGTTGTCGAAACGAAGGAAGAAGCTGAATCTAACAATACAAACTCAGAGAACGCAGAGTAAGCTCTGAGCCATAAAAGTAAAAAGGTCGACTCTTAGTCGACCTTTTTTATACTCTACGTATAGACGCAATCTAACCCTTCAGGGCGAGTTTTAAACCGCTTGTGCAGCCACATCCACGCTGGAATATCACGTTTTATCATTTTCTCAAGCTCTTGGTTCAAGATGCTTGCCGCTTTAACCGCATTACGTCTCTCGAAACGCTCGCTAATGTCTTTTCCAATGTACAGCGTGTAATGGTGATTTTTACTCACTGTAACGCCAGATATAACCGCGCACTTTGTTGCATCAATGAGAACACTAGACCCGACGGTACTCGCCGCTTGTTCAACAGCAAAAAACGGCGCAAAAACAGAATGGCTAACGCCATAATCATGGTCGGGCAAATACCAAAGTCGATGACCATTCTTCAGAACTTTGAGCATTGATTTCACGTCTTTTCGATCAATCATTTGATGTCCAAAACGAGTTCGACCTCGATGTTGAATAAACTCATAAGCAGGATTCGAATTTGGGCGATAAACGCCATAACCTTGGGCAAACTGGCTAAAAATACGAGCGGTTATCTCCAAGTTTAAATGGTGACTGCACACCACCAACACACCACGTCCATTCTTTTCCTCAGCGAGTAAACGATCTTTTCCAACAATAGAGGTTATCCGACGTATCCGCCAATCTGGCCAAAACCAAGCGATACCGGTTTCGATGATAGCCATTCCAGTATATTGAAAGTTTTTTCGTACTACGTCCTTACATTGCCAATCCGTAAAATCAGGGAAACACAGCTGGAGATTACGCAGAGCGATCTTGTGTCGGCGCTTCATTACATGCATCGCAATACAGCCGATGCTTCTACCTAAGATTCGCAATACTACGTATGGCAGTACATTAACAAGAATCGCTAAAGATCCAAATGCCAGCCATACAGACCAATATTTGGGCTTAAGTAACTGATAGGAGAAAGGCGGCGGCGGGACAATATTCATAGGATCACTCATTTATTACAAATGATTGAAACCTACCATGATAAAAACCGAAAAATTGTATGGGTATGTATTGTTATGCACGCGAAAGAGCAGCGTGAATCGCCGCTCTTTGCTTTATGAGAATGGCTTAGCTTCTTAGCCCAATCCCTTTGGTTACTAGATAATGCGCAATGACATACAGTGCAACAACAAACACTGCAAGTACACTAAATGAAGTGACAATGCCCACATCCGAGACACCTAAAAAGCCGTAGCGGAACGCATTCACCATGTAGACGATTGGGTTGATCTTAGAAACGCCTTGCCAAAATTCAGGCAGCAGACTGATCGAATAAAAGACTCCTCCCAAGTAAGTTAAAGGAGTCAATACAAACGTAGGGATGATCGAAATATCATCAAACGTTTTTGCGTAAACCGCATTGATCAAGCCACCGAGAGCAAATACAACCGACGTCATGAAGACAGTCGCGACAATAATGCCCCAGTGCTCCACTTGCAAATCAACGAACAAAAGTGACACACAAGTAACAATTGCACCGACCAACAAACCTCGAGTCACGCCGCCCATCACATAGCCAGCAATAATCACATAGTTTGGTACCGGTGCCACCAGCAGTTCTTCAATATTCTTCTGTAGCTTTGCACTAAAGAATGACGACGCCACGTTCGAGTATGAGTTAGTGATCACCGACATCATGATCAAACCTGGAACAATGTACTCCATGTAACTAAAGCCGCTCATCTCACCAATTCGAGAGCCAATAAGATTGCCGAAAATGATGAAGTACAACGTCATCGTAATGGCTGGCGGCACTAAGGTTTGCACCCAAATACGTGTAAAACGAGTGACTTCTTTGCTCAGCAAGCTGCGAAATGCCGTCCAATATAAACCGTACATTTAATTACTCCCCTCTCTTACAATGCTGACAAACAACTCTTCAAGTCGGTTGGCTTTGTTACGCATTGAGAGAACTTTAATGCCATGCTCTGTTAACTGACTGAATACCGAATTCAATCCTTGGCTCTTATCTAGTTCTATCTCTAAAGAGCCATCAACAATACTTTGTCGATTAACACCTTCAAGCTCAGGCACCTCGACTTCTGACTCAATATCCAAGATAAATGTCTCGACGCTTAGCTTACCTAGTAACGCCTTCATGGTGGTATTTTCAATCAGCTCACCACGATTAATAATGCCGATATTTCGACACAGCATCTCCGCTTCTTCTAGGTAGTGTGTCGTTAAAATAATCGTAATTCCTTGCTCTTGGTTGATCTCTTTCAGAAACCCCCACATTGAGCGGCGTAGTTCAATATCCACTCCAGCCGTTGGTTCATCTAAAATGAGTAATTGCGGCTCGTGCATCAAAGCTCTTGCGATCATTAAACGACGCTTCATCCCACCGGATAGGTTACGAGCACGCTCTTGGCGTTTTTCCCATAAATCCAATTTTTTCAGGTATTTTTCTGCTCTTTCTTTGGCTAATACTTTAGACACACCGTAATAGCCAGCTTGCTGCATCACAATTTGCTCAACGGTTTCAAACTGGTTGAAGTTGAACTCCTGTGGCACCAAGCCTAAATTCTGCTTGGCCAATTCGAGGTCGGTATCAATGTCATAACCGAAAACTTTCGTCGTTCCGGAGGTTTTATTCACTAAGGAGGAAATGATGCCAATCGTGGTCGATTTTCCTGCACCATTGGGACCCAGAAGCGCGTAGAAGTCACCCTTTTTCACTTGGAGACTTATACCTTTTAACGCCTCAAAGCCACCTGCATACGTCTTGCGCAATTGTTCAATTTCTAATGCGTACATAAGGTCTTGATTGCCGTTTGTTTGTGATTACTAATACCGACTCATATTTAGCAGCGGTTTACTACAAAATCGCCTTGGGTATCGTACTGGAGGTCCATCAGTTTATCGTTGAATAACGATGATTACAAATAAACCTTTCGATAATATTGGAAATATAACCCTTACCTCGTAAAGGTTATCTCTAAGTAAGACAAAATAGAGCATAAAAAAACGCAACAGGAAACTGTTGCGTTTTTAACTGTCAGAATGATTACGCCGTTATGCGCTGATACTGGTCTGCCTCAACATGTGCCGCCGCCGCATTCAATGCTTCGTAACGGAATTGGTACATATTTTCATCCGGGACAAGGTCAATCACATGGAATTTCTCTAGCTGTTCTCGTGTTCGCTCATTCGGGCATAATAAATACACGGCACAATTGGCATCGAGAGCATCCTTAATCGCATTCTCTAACGCCAAACCGACGGTTACATCAATCATTGGTACATCCGTAAGATCGAGAATCATCACGTCATAGTCCGAAATACTAGAGTGCTGACGTGAAATGGCTTTAGAAACACTAAAGATCATCGGACCGGAAAGATAAAAGAACAGCACTTTACCATTAGCACGATCCAACAAACCACGCTCGCTGTCAGTCAGCGGCACATCATCTTCATCCGCGTCGCTGATCGCTTTTACTTGTCGCGCCTGCTCTCGGCTCAAACGCTCGATGATGATAATGTTCGAGATAAAGACGCCTAAACCCACCGCAACGATAAGATCAACGAATACTGTAAGCAACATAACGCCATACATCACCGCCATTCCGGAAAAGCTTACCTTATGTGCCCTCTGAATAAAGCTCCAGTCTAGGATGTTAAAGCCAACATACACCGCAATGCCTGCTAACACAGCCATCGGGATTGGCTCTGTTAATCCGCCAGCAACCAGTACAACCAACGCCAACATTAGTGCACGAATCACACCAGATAATGGCGAACGAGCCCCAACTTGGATATTCGTTACCGTCCCCATGGTAGCCCCCGCCCCCGGCAGCGCACCAAACAAGCCTGAGATCATGTTAGCTAACCCTTGACCTCGCAGCTCTTTATCTGAGTCGTGTTCTTTACGAGTTAATGAGTCACCGATAACCGCCGTTAACAAAGTATCAATACAACCTAATGTGCCGAGCACTAATGCATCAATGACCATCTCGACAAACATATCTGTGTCAATATAAGGGGCGACGAGAGAAGGTAACCCAGCAGGAATTTCACCGATACGACGAATATCTTCTGTATCAAAGAGAATCACAGACAATAAAGTCACCGCGACCAATGCCACGAGCTGTGCAGGAACGTATTTACGATATTGCTTAGGGAAGAAAAAAAGAATCCCCAAAGTCAGTAGTCCCAAAAACAACTCACTGAACTTAAGGTTAGAAATGGTCTCCGGCAAAGCAGATAACGTTCCGAGTACTCCCCCTGAAGGCGCAGCATGCCCCATCAAAGGCGATAACTGTAGAATGATAAGAATCACACCAATGCCAGACATAAACCCGGAAATAACGCTGTAAGGCATCAAGGTAACGTATTTACCCAGTTTTAACGTCCCCAATAGGATTTGGAACGCGCCAGCCATCATGACAATCGTGAAAGTCATAGCCATGCCCGTTTCTGGGTATTTCGCCATCATACTGGTTAATACTGCGGTCATGATTACCGTCATTGGCCCTGTCGGTTCTGATATTAACGTATTAGAACCACCAAATAACGAGGCAAACAAACCGACCATTATTGCCCCCCAAAGGCCGGCCTCAGCACCGGCTCCGGATGCAACACCAAACGCTAACGCCAGAGGGAGAGAGATAATCGCCGTGGTTACCCCGCCAAATACATCCCCTTTGAAATTGATATCTTCAAAACGACTACCGAACACTGCTGATTTTCCCTGCATTCAATTTTAAAAAGTAAAATATCACTACTTTAACGAGCTAGGCGAAAATTTAAACCATAAATAGATTAAGGCTAAATTCACACCACAAATAGTTTCACCAGATTTTACTTTTTTCTTAATGAAAACTAGTCAGATGAGTCCTATCTGACGAATATTTAACGAGATCGAAATTGTAACATTGTGTATAGTTACAACACTGATCGCTTGCATGTGCACACAAACAGCGGCAGCGATTTTGTCTTTTAAGGGAAGTAGTTTGCAAAATGCCGGAAATAAAACAGTTATTTGAAAACAATTCGAAATGGTCTCAAGAGATCAAATCTGATCGACCTGAATACTTCGCAAAACTCGCTGAGGGGCAAAAGCCTGATTTTCTTTGGATTGGCTGCTCTGATAGCCGCGTTCCTGCCGAGCGACTAACCGGGCTATACTCAGGTGAGCTCTTTGTTCATCGGAATGTTGCAAACCAAGTTATCCATACTGATCTCAACTGTCTATCGGTCGTCCAGTACGCTGTAGACGTTCTTAAGGTTAAACACATCATTGTCTGTGGACACTATGGATGTGGTGGCGTAAACGCAGCCATTGATAACCCTAAGCTAGGTCTTATTAATAATTGGCTGTTACATATCAGAGATATCTATTTCAAACACCGCACTTACCTAGATCAAATGCCGCAACAAGATCGAGCGGATAAACTAGGCGAGCTTAATGTTGCAGAGCAAGTGTACAACTTGGGTAACTCAACCATCCTGCAAAACGCTTGGGAGCGTGGGCAAGATGTTGAAATTCATGGTGTGGTATACGGAATTGAAGATGGTCGCTTAGAGTACTTAGGCATTCGTTCTAACTCTAAGGAAACCGTAGAAGCGTCTTACCAGAAAGCTCTTTCGACGATTCTAAATACAGACAACAAGCTGCTTTGTCGCTAAGTCATACCTAAAAACTGGACAAAAAACGCCCATCTTAGATGGGCGTTTTTTTATATTTTTAATGCTGAACTCAATGATTATTCTTGAGGTACAACTTTACCGATGTATGGTAAGTGGCGGTATTTCTGCGCGTAATCAATACCCACCCCAACGACAAATTCATCTGGAATTTCGAAACCAATCCAATCCACAGGAACATTCACTTCACGACGAGATGGCTTATCTAGGAGCGTACAAATCGCGATAGACTTCGGCTCACGTAGCGAAAGAATCTCACGGATTTTATTTAGTGTGTTACCAGTGTCAATGATGTCTTCAACAAGCAGAATGTCTTTACCTTTGATGTCATCATCCAAATCTTTCAAGATACGAACGTCACGTGAGCTTTCCATCGTATTGCCGTAGCTTGACGCAGTCATAAAATCAACTTGGTGAGTCAGTTCGATAGCACGTGCCAAGTCTGCCATAAATACAAATGAGCCACGCAATAAGCCTACCAACACAAGATCTTCACTACCTTGATAACGCTCTGTAATTTGTTTGCCTAATTCACGAACTCGCTCCTGAACTTCTTGCTCAGAAATCATGACTTCTATTGTATGTTTCATACTGTGCTCAATCTAAATTTGTGGGTTGAGGTAAGTCGCACGCAAACGATCACCTAATCTTACGGCGTGTAGTGTATCACCACGTTCATTGGGTTGAAAGTCGCATCCTGTTGCCAAAAAATCTTGGAAGAAGGTCTTAGTTTTATAAAGTTCATAGCTAAATTTATCAATAATAATGACATTACTGTATATAAATTGTTCTACAGATGTTGACCTTGTGCATATGCACCATTACACTCATCACTGCTTTAAGCAACTATTAAAATAATCAATTAGGGGGTTACCCCCAATATCAACTCAAATGGCAAGGAAAATGGATATGGACTCAATTGCAAAGAGACCTAGAACTAGGCTTTCTCCAATTAAGCGTAAGCAACAGTTAATGGAAATCGCATTGGAAGTATTTGCGCGCCGCGGCATCGGTCGTGGTGGTCACGCAGATATCGCAGAAATTGCTCAAGTTTCTGTAGCGACTGTTTTTAACTACTTCCCTACACGCGAAGACTTGGTGGATGAAGTTCTCAATCACGTCGTACGTCAGTTCTCAAACTTCCTATCGGATAACATAGACCTAGACTTACATGCACGTGAAAACATCGCCAATATTACTAATGCGATGATCGAGCTTGTCAGCCAAGACTGTCACTGGCTAAAAGTATGGTTCGAGTGGAGTGCTTCAACACGTGATGAAGTATGGCCATTGTTTGTTTCAACTAACCGTACTAACCAGTTGCTGGTACAAAACATGTTCATTAAAGCAATTGAACGCGGTGAGGTGTGTGACCAGCACGATTCAGAACACTTGGCAAACCTGTTCCACGGTATTTGTTACTCACTGTTTGTCCAAGCGAACCGCGCTAAAGGTGAAGCGGAACTGAAACATCTAGTGAATTCATACTTAGATATGCTTTGCATTTACAACCGTGAACACTAAAGCTTAACTAGTAATATATGTCAGCCCACCGTTTGGTGGGCTTTTTATTGTCTGCTGTCAACTAAGCACACATTTATATTCCTATGTAACAAGCATAAAAAACCGCTGCAATGCAGCGGCTTCTATCATTCAGTCAGAAAAAGCTTACTTCTTCTTAACTGCTTTTTTGTTTGGAAGGTCAGTGATTGAACCTTCAAATACTTCAGCAGCTAGACCTACAGACTCGTGTAGAGTTGGGTGAGCGTGGATAGTCAGAGCGATATCTTCTGCATCACAGCCCATCTCAATTGCAAGGCCGATTTCACCAAGTAGTTCACCACCGTTAGTACCAACAATAGCACCACCGATTACGCGGTGAGTTTCTTTGTCGAAGATTAGCTTAGTCATACCGTCTGCACAGTCAGATGCGATTGCACGACCTGATGCTGCCCATGGGAATGTTGCTACTTCGTACTTGATGCCTTCTTCTTTCGCTTCTTTTTCAGTCTTACCAACCCAAGCCACTTCTGGCTCAGTGTACGCAATTGAAGGGATAACTTTAGGGTCGAAGTAGTGCTTCTTACCAGAGATAACTTCAGCAGCTACGTGACCTTCATGCACACCTTTGTGAGCAAGCATTGGTTGACCAACGATATCACCGATCGCGAAGATGTGAGGAACGTTAGTACGCATTTGCTTATCAACGTTGATGAAGCCGCGCTCGTCAATTTCTAGACCCGCTTTTTCACCGTCGATTAGCTTACCATTTGGTACACGACCGATAGCAACTAGAACCGCATCGTAACGCTCAGCTTCAGCTGGCGCTTTCTTGCCTTCCATTGAAACGTAGATACCGTCTTCTTTTGCTTCAACTGCTGTTACTTTCGTTTCTAGCATTAGCTTGAACTTGTCTTTGATACGCTTAGTAAATACTTTCACGATATCTTTGTCTGCTGCAGGAATTACCTGGTCAAACATTTCAACAACTTCAACTTTAGAACCTAGAGAGTGGTAAACCGTACCCATTTCTAGACCGATGATACCACCGCCCATGATAAGCAGTTTTTCTGGCACTTCTTTTAGTTCTAGAGCGTCAGTAGAGTCCCAAATACGTGGGTCTTCATGCGGGATAAATGGCAGTTTGATTGGACGAGAACCAGCCGCAACGATTGCGTTGTCAAAGTTAACAACTGTTGGCTCACCTTCACCTTCTACAAGGATAGAGTTAGGGCCAGTGAACTTACCGTAACCGTTAACTACTGTTACGTTACGCATCTTAGCCATACCGCTTAGGCCGCCAGTTAGTTGGTTAACAACTTTTTCTTTCCAGATGCGGATTTTGCTGATGTCTGTTTGAGGCTCACCGAACACAACGCCGTGGTCAGCCATCGCTTTCGCTTCTTCAATTACTTTAGAAACGTGAAGCAGTGCTTTAGATGGGATACAACCCACGTTCAGACATACACCGCCAAGCGTGCTGTAACGTTCAACTAGTACAGTTTCAAGACCTAAGTCCGCACAACGGAATGCAGCGGAGTAACCAGCAGGACCAGAACCAAGTACAACAACTTGGGCTTTAATTTCTTTGCTCATTTTGACCTCTTGTAGTCATTATCCCTAACAGGCTGAGTGGGTATCGATTTTTTATGTTTAAGAGAGATTTGTTTTAAACAGTTATTTTCAGACCGCTAACAGTTTACAGAGATGTTAATGGTGTGAAAAGTAAATCAATTTAGCCTGTGAGCTAGACAACAATTCGATTGTGAAAACCCTGAACGAAGCAAGGCTGATAACCAAATTGTCGGTAATTATGATTAGCAGAGGCGGCTAAGTTGCCGCCTCTCATTCATCTAATTTCTATTACAGAACTAGACGACGAATGTCAGATAGACATGAGTTTAGGTAAGTGATGAAGCGCGCACCTTCAGCACCATCGATCACACGGTGGTCGTATGATAGAGACAGTGGAAGTTGTAGACGCGGTTCGAACTCTTTACCGTTCCATACCGGTTTCATTTCTGACTTAGACACACCTAGGATACCAACTTCTGGTGCGTTTACGATTGGAGTAAACGCTGTACCGCCGATACCGCCTAGGCTAGAGATAGTGAAACAGCCACCTTGCATGTCAGCCGCAGTTAGCTTACCAGCACGTGCTTTCTTAGAAACCGCCATTAGCTCTTCAGATAGCTCGTAGATGCCTTTCTTGTTCACGTCTTTAAATACAGGAACAACTAGACCGTTTGGTGTATCTACCGCGATACCAACATTCACGTATTTCTTCAGAATTAGGCTCTCACCGTCTTCTGATAGAGAAGAGTTGAACGCTGGGAACGCTTCAAGCGCTTTAGCTACCGCTTTCATGATGAACACAAGTGGTGTGATCTTCATGCCAGTGTCTTTCTTCGCTTCAATCGCGTTTTGCTCTTTACGGAATGCTTCAAGAGCCGTGATGTCTGCGTTATCCCACTGTGTAACGTGCGGGATCATTACCCAGTTACGGTGTAGGTTTGCGCCAGAGATCTTCTTAATGCGAGATAGCGGTTGAACTTCTGTCTCACCAAACTTGCTGAAGTCCACTTTTGGCCATGGTAGTAGACCAAGAGCCGCGCCGTCGCCTTTGCCAGATGCTGCTGCACCTGCGCCAGACTCAAGACGCTTAAGTGCATCTTTCACGTAAGCTTGAACGTCTTCTTTTAGGATACGGCTCTTACGACCAGAACCTTTAACCTTAGAAAGATTAACGCCAAATTCACGCGCTAGACGACGAACAACTGGAGACGCGTGAGCGTACTCATCGTTTTCTTTGAAATCGCCAGTCGCTGCTGGAGCTGCTGCCGCTGGAGCTTCTGCTTTAGGAGCTGGAGCTGCAGGTGCTGCCGCTTGAGCTGGAGCTGCTGCAGGAGCAGGTGCTGCGCCCGCCACTTCGAATACCATGATTAGTGAGCCAGTAGACACTTTGTCGCCAGCTGCAATCTTGATTTCTTTAACTGTGCCAGCGAATGGTGCAGGAACTTCCATAGAAGCTTTGTCACCTTCAACAGTGATTAGAGATTGCTCTTCTTCCACTGTGTCGCCAACCGCAACCATGATCTCAGTAACTTCAACTTCGTCGCCGCCGATATCTGGAACGTTCACTTCTTTTGCCGCAGACGCTGCTGGAGCTGCTGCCGCAGGAGCTTCAGCTGCCGCTGGTGCTGCTGGAGCGCCTGAACCTGCTGTTTCGAATACCATGATAAGTGAGCCAGTCGATACTTTATCGCCTGTTGCAACTTTGATCTCTTTTAGAGTACCTGCGAATGGCGCTGGAACTTCCATAGAAGCTTTGTCGCCTTCAACAGTTAGAAGAGATTGCTCTTCTTCGATGCTGTCGCCAACGGCAACCATGATTTCAGTAACTTCTACTTCATCACCACCGATGTCTGGTACGTGAACTTCTTTTAGTTCTGCCGCTGCTGCTGGAGCTGGAGCCGCTGCTGGAGCCGCTTCTGCCGCAGGAGCAGCGTCAGCTGCACCCTCGGCTTCGAAAATCATGATTAGAGAACCAGTAGAAACCTTGTCACCTTCTGCAACTTTGATTTCTTTAACGATACCCGCTTGAGAAGCAGGAACTTCCATAGAAGCTTTATCGCCTTCAACTGTGATCAGAGATTGCTCTTCTTCAACCTTGTCGCCAACGCTTACAAGAATCTCAGTAACTTCAACCTCATCCGCACCGATGTCTGGTACATTAATTTCGATTGCCATTTCTTATCTACCTTCTTAATTAAGCGTATAGCGGGTTTGTTTTCTCTGTGTCGATGTCGAATTTCTTAATTGCTTCTGCAACTACAGATTTCTCAACTTCGCCACGTTTCGCTAGTTCAGTTAGCGCTGCTACTACTACGTAACCTGCGTTCACTTCGAAGTGACGACGTAGGTTTTCACGACTGTCTGAACGACCGAAGCCATCAGTACCAAGAACTTTGAAAGACTCAGCAGGAATGTATGCACGAACCTGCTCTGCGTAGTTCTTCATGTAGTCAGTTGCTGCGATAGCAGGTTCAGTACCCATTACTGTTTGGATGTAAGGTACTTTCGCTTCCGCTTCTGGGTGAAGCATGTTGAAACGCTCTGCATCTTGGCCATCGCGAGTTAGTTCGTTGAATGACGTTACCGAGTAAACATCAGAAGCAACACCGTAATCTTCGCTTAGGATTTGAGCTGCTTTACGTACTTCATTCATGATAGTACCAGAGCTCATTAGCTGAACTTTCGCTTTGTCGCCCGTGTAAGTTTCTAGCTTGTAGATACCTTTACGGATGCCTTCTTCAGCGCCTTCTGGCATTGCTGGCATTGTGTAGTTTTCGTTCATTAGCGTTAGGTAGTAGAACACGTTTTCTTGTTCTGGACCGTACATGCGACGGATACCGTCTTGCATGATTACTGCTACTTCGTACGCGAATGTTGGGTCGTAAGAAATACAGTTAGGAACCGTACCCGCCAAAATGTGCGAGTGGCCGTCTTCGTGCTGTAGACCTTCACCGTTCAACGTTGTACGACCCGCAGTTGCACCTAGTAGGAAACCACGTGCTTGTTGGTCACCAGCCATCCACGCCATGTCGCCAACACGTTGGAAGCCGAACATTGAGTAGTAGATGTAGAACGGGATCATTGGTAGGTCGTTTGTCGAGTATGAAGTCGCAGCAGCAACCCATGAAGACATAGCACCTAGCTCGTTGATACCTTCTTGTAGAACCTGACCTGAAGTCGCTTCTTTGTAGTAAGAAACAACGCCACGGTCTTCTGGTGTGTAAGTTTGACCGTGCGGGTTGTAGATACCGATTTGACGGAACAGACCTTCCATACCGAATGTACGTGCTTCGTCAGCAATGATAGGAACGATGTTCTTACCAATGTTCTTGTTCTTAAGTAGAACGTTTAGTGCACGTACGAATGCCATAGTAGAAGAGATATCACGCTTCTGTTCTTCTAGTAGTGGCTTGAATTCTTCTAGCTCAGGAACGATGAATTCTTGAGTGAATTTTGGTAGACGCTGTGGCGTGTAGCCGTGTAGCGCTTTACGACGAGCGTGTAGGTATTCGTACTCTTTTGAACCTTCTTCAAGTTTCAGGTACGGAAGTTCTTTCACTGCTTCGTCAGTTAGGATGTCTTGAAGACCTAGACGGTCACGTAGGTGTAGTACGTGAGTCATGTCCATCTTCTTAACTTGGTGCGCGATGTTCTTACCTTCAGCCGCTTCACCCATGCCGTAACCTTTAACAGTCTTAGCTAGGATTACTGTTGGACGACCTTTAGTTTCTGCCGCGTTTTTGTATGCCGCGTATAGCTTAGAAGACTCGTGACCACCACGCTTAAGTGCGAAGATTTCGTCATCAGTCATGTCAGCAACAAGTGCAGCTGTCTCTGGGTACTTACCAAAGAAGTGCTCACGTACGTACGCGCCATCTTTTGATTTGAATGTTTGGTAGTCGCCGTCGATCGTTTCATTCATAAGCTGTAGAAGCTTACCAGTCGTATCTTTAGCTAGTAGTGAATCCCAGTTGTTACCCCAGATTACCTTCACTACGTTCCAACCAGCACCTTTGAACAGACCTTCAAGTTCTTGAATGATCTTACCGTTACCCATTACAGGGCCATCTAGACGCTGTAGGTTACAGTTGATTAGGAAGCATAGGTTGTCTAGTTTCTCACGCGCAGCGAAAGAGATAGCACCACGTGATTCTGGCTCATCCATCTCACCGTCACCTAGGAACGCGTAAACGCGCTGCTCTGAAGTATCTTTAAGACCACGGCCTTCTAGGTACTTAAGGAAACGAGCTTGGTAGATAGAAGCGATTGGACCTAGGCCCATCGATACTGTCGGGAACTGCCAGAATTCAGGCATCAGTTTAGGGTGCGGGTATGAAGGAATACCTTTTCCGTCTACTTCTTGACGGAAGTTGTCTAGCTGCTCTTCAGTTAGACGACCTTCAACGAATGCACGTGAGTAGATACCTGGTGAAATGTGACCTTGGTAGTAAACTAGGTCGCCACCATCCTTCTCGTTTGGCGCACGGAAGAAGTGGTTGAAACATGTCTCGTAGAACGCAGCAGAAGACTGGAAAGACGCCATGTGGCCGCCTAGCTCTAGGTCTTTCTTAGATGCACGTAGAACGATCATGATAGCGTTCCAACGAATAATTGAGCGAATACGACGCTCAAGTGTTGTGTCACCTGGGTATGCTGGTTCTTGGTCTGCAGGAATCGTGTTGATGTAGTTAGTTGTGATACCTGTTGGCATATCAACACCGTCTAGACGTGCTTTATCTAGAACTTGCTCTAATAGGAATTGAGCACGCTCTAGACCTTCTTCACGTACAACTGACTCAAGCGCTTGTAGCCATTCTTGAGTTTCCAGTGCATCTACGTCATGCTTCATATCAGACATGGCGATCTATCCTTCTGTTGGTTGGATCTACTTATTTAAGTAACGCTCTTACGAGTCATTACCCTGCTGAATTCGACGTAGAGAACGCTCTCGTCGAGACTCTTCTCGAGTCAAATCCAACAATGTTTCTTCGATGTAAGCCAAGTGCGAGTGGGACATTTCTCGCGCCTTTTCAGGCTGACCAGAAACAATCGCATCCACGATATTGGCTCGGTGTTTACTGACTTTCTCGACCGCTTCTGGGCGGCGACGTAGTAATTTAAAATTTTGTAGAATATTTTGCTCAAGCAAAGGCGCTAAGCTTCGAACAATGTGCAACAGAACCACGTTGTGCGCGGCTTCTGTCAAAGCGATCAAAAATTGCATCACTTCCGCAGATTCAGCTTCGATATCGTTGTTTGCTTGCTCTTGGCTAATGCGCTCAAGGCAACCTTGAATACGCGCAAAATCTTCTTCGGTACCACGTAAAGCTGCAAAGTAGGCTGAAATTCCTTCCATCGCATGACGAGACTCAAGCACATCAAGCTGGGTTTCAGAATGACTAGACAACAAATTCAACAAGGGATCTGAAAAGCTCTTCCAGATATTCTCACTTACGAATGTTCCGCCACCTTGGCGACGAGTCAACAAACGCTTCGCTTCCAAGCGTTGAATGGCTTCTCGGACTGAAGGACGAGACACATCGAACTGTTTTGCCAGTTCACGCTCTGGAGGCAGTTGTTGCCCCGGAGACAATGTTCCTTCCACTATCAACCTTTCTAACTCTTGTTCTATAACATCAGAGAGTTTTGGCTGACGAATCCTTTGATAAGCCATAATTTATTGTTCTTCTACTCTTGCAGGTAATTGGTAATACCAATTTTAAGTTGGTGCAGAAATTAACATAATTAAAACGCCACTGTCCAGCCGAAAATTGACCTAAATCATAGAACGAGCTTACTTCCAACACTCTGATAACAATCGACTGTTAAAACAGCAATAGAATTGGTATGACCAATTACATAAAGCATACAAATGGGAAGTCGACGTGCTAGCAGTTTTGGAAAAGAAATACAGAAAATGACAAAATTATCAGTCTATTTATTCACCAAAACGGCATGGGCGAGCGTAAAAATGTAGTTAACTTTTAACAATCATTAATATTTCTGGTATCAAAAAAAGGCATACCTGATCGTATGCCTTATTTATTTCGCTTTTTTGAATTTACACTTTCGCTACAAATCAACGCTGTATAAGCAGTCTATATTTCACCCAATCAAAGCTTAGACCAGGATCGCTTTTTCTCAAGGGCGCAATATATTGATGACCGGTAATTCGTGGCGGGGTGATTTGAGGATAAGACTGCATAATCACCTCAGTGATCTCTGCAAGTGATTGATATTGCGCTTCTGTGTAGGCAGTAAATTCTGTCCCTTCAAGCTCGATACCAATGGAATAGTCATTACAACGCTCCCTGCCCGCGAAACTGGATTGACCGGCATGCCATGCTCTATCGAGAAAAGAAACAAATTGAACAACCTCGCCGTTTCTCTTAATCAAGCAATGTGCAGAAACGCCCATTTTGTGAATAACTTCAAAAAATGGATGTTCATTTGGGTCTAGCTTGCCAGTGAAGAAGTCCTCTATATATGGTCCACCAAACTGCCCAGGAGGCAAACTGATGTTGTGTACCACCAGCAGAGAGATGTCGTTTGTATCAGAGCGAGCATCAAAAAATGGTGACGGAACATGCTTTGCCTGTGTCAGCCAGCCATTCTCGATAATTGGGCGCATATCAACCTCTCTACTTTGCAAATTAACTGCTGAAATTATTGACACCGGAGAGTATCATTCGTTGCCATCTCCCTTTCAAGACAAGATTTGCGATGAAGAACACACACAACATTCAAGAACGCCTAGAATACCTTAAACAACAACTCCCTTTAGAGATCACTCGCTCTGTCGCTGATACCTTAAAAGAAGATCTAGGTGGCAGTGTAGACGCAGATAACGACATTACTGCATCTTTGATCCCTGCCGATGCGGTTAACACCGCAACGATTATTACTCGTGAGCATGGTGTGTTCTGTGGTCAAGCATGGGCTGATGAAGTTTTTAAACAGCTCGGTGGCAAGGTCAGCATTGAATGGCACGTAAAGGACGGCGATAAAGTCGAACCTAACCAAACCCTTTGCACGCTGACAGGCCCTGCTCGTGACTTGTTGACTGGTGAGCGTAACGCAATGAACTTCATCCAAACGCTGTCTGGCTGCGCAACAGTTACCGCAGAGTACGCTGAAAAAATCGCGCATACTGAGTGTCGTCTACTCGACACACGCAAAACCATTCCTGGTCTGCGTAGCGCACTAAAATACGCCGTGACGTGTGGTGGAGGCTTTAACCATCGCATCGGCGTGTTCGACGCTTACCTCATTAAAGAAAACCACATTATTGCTTGTGGTGGCATCACTCAAGCCATCCAAAAAGCGAAAGAGCTTAACCCAGGCAAACCGGTAGAAGTCGAAACGGAAAGCTTAGAAGAGTTGAAACAAGCGATAGAGGCTGGTGCCGACATCATCATGCTCGATAACTTCACAAAAGAAATGATGCGTGAAGCCGTAGCGATTAACGCAGGTCGTGCCGCTTTAGAGAACTCCGGCAACATTACGCTAGAGACCATCGCAGAATACGCAGAAACCGGTGTCGATTACATTTCGGTAGGCGCGTTGACTAAGCATCTAAAAGCGATGGATCTTTCGATGCGCTTCAAATAATAAAAGCAACACAATCTCAATTACTTCAACTAACTCAGTGAGTTGTGAGTAACTCATCATTTAAAAGGGCCAATTGGCCCTTTCTTTTTATCCACTAAAAAAATAGTACTACTCGCAAAACTCTGCATGAGATATGCAACTTTTCACCAAAGAGTTTTATCTCACTCGAGAGCCCATCTCTTCCCCATTTTCAACCCACCTTAACTCTCCATAATCTTTCGCCAATGCAAGAGCATTATTAATTTTTAGGAAAGGGTTAAAAATGAAAAACAGTAAACAGAAAAAACAACAGGGTTTTACTCTGATTGAGTTAATGATTGTGGTGGCGATTATTGGCATCTTATCTGCTTTCGCAGTTCCTGCTTACCAAAATTATACTAAGAAAGCGACATTGTCAGAATTTCCAAAAGCAGCTGCGGCAGCCAAATTAGCAGTAGAATTATGTGCCCATGAGAATGCCTCAAATGAAACAACATTTATTAGTGAATGTGTAAAGGAAGAAAATGGAATTCCCGCTAAATTCGTTTTGAATAATATTGAAATTAGCGTTGTTAAAGCCACAGATGCTAGCGTTTCTGGTGCGATAGCAGTTATTGCAGCAGCTGATGAAGTTAAGGGACCTATTGCTAAAGGCGAGCAATATATCATGGCTGCATCATATAAAACTCAAGGCTTAGAGTGGGGGGCTTCATGTAAAGCTGGCGGTAAAGCACAAACAGACTACTGCCCAAACTAACTTAAATGTTGACCAACCTATCCACGGCTCTTCGCCAAAAAGGGTTACTGACCTTTTCCCAAGAAGAATCGTTAATAGAGCAAGTCAAAGCTTCTGGCATTTCGATGCCAGAGGCTTTACTCAGTTCTGGATTATTTACATCAAGCGAACTCGCTGAGCACTTAAGTTCTCTCTTTGGTTTAAATCAGCCCGAGTTATCTCAGTACGAGTATGCTTCGCTTTGTCAGCAACTTGGCCTTAGGGAATTAATCACGCGGCATTACGCACTCCCACTCCAACGTACGCCTTCAACGTTATTATTAGCGGTTGCCGACCCCACGAACCAACAAGCAGAAGATGACTTTCGTTTTGCGACAGGGTTGCAAGTAGAACTTGTTCTCGCTGATTTTCGCGAGCTGACCGCTGCGATTCGGCGCTTATATGGCCGCGCACTTGGGCAGGAAAAGTCTGGGCTAAAAGAGATCAACCAAGAAGAATTAGCCAACCTGGTTGATGTGGGCGCAGATGAAATCGACAACATTGAAGACTTGAGCCAAGATGAGTCTCCTGTTAGCCGTTACATCAACCAAATTCTGTTGGACTCTGTGCGCAAAGGCGCATCCGATATCCACTTTGAGCCTTATGAAAAGATGTACCGTGTGCGCCTACGCTGTGATGGCATCTTAATTGAAACACAGCAGCCACCAAGCCACTTAAGTCGCCGCTTATCCGCTCGTATCAAAATCCTCTCTAAACTTGATATTGCAGAGCGACGTTTACCACAAGATGGGCGTATTAAGCTCAAGTTGAATCAAGACACCGCAATTGATATGCGTGTATCCACGCTACCGACTCTATTCGGAGAGAAAATTGTACTACGACTGCTCGACAGCAGCTCTGCGTCATTGGATATCGACAAGCTTGGTTATAGCGAACAACAAAAACAATTGTACTTGGATGCGCTGCGTCGCCCACAAGGCATGATTCTGATGACAGGTCCAACCGGGAGCGGAAAAACCGTTTCTCTGTACACTGGGCTGAGTATCCTCAATAAGCCAGAAATCAACATTTCCACGGCAGAAGACCCAGTAGAAATTAACTTATCGGGCATTAACCAAGTTCAAGTTCAGCCTAAGATTGGTTTTGGTTTTGCCGAAGCACTGCGTTCTTTCTTACGTCAAGACCCCGATGTGGTAATGGTCGGTGAGATTCGTGACTTAGACACTGCGGAAATAGCCATAAAAGCATCGCAAACCGGTCACTTAGTACTTTCAACCTTACATACCAATTCTGCGGCTGAAACGGTTATTCGTTTATCAAACATGGGCGTAGAAAGCTTTAACTTGGCCTCATCTCTTAGTTTGATTATTGCCCAGCGCTTGGCCCGTAAACTGTGCTCGCACTGTAAACAATCACAAGAGCTTACCGTTCAGCTACAACATCTTGGAATTCAAGCAAGCGACAACATTTTTAAAGCCAATCCCGATGGATGCAATGAGTGTACCCATGGTTATTCCGGTCGAACGGGGATTTATGAAGTGATGCGCTTTGATGAATTTCTTTCCGAAGCGCTTATTAAAGGCGCCTCAGTACATGAACTAGAAAAACTCGCCATCGCAAATGGTATGAGCACGTTACAAATGTCGGGCATAGAAAAACTCAAACAAGGGATCACAAGTTTTAGTGAACTACAGCGCGTACTTTATTTTTAATCCTTTAATCAGCAGTCACCTCCATGAAAAGCACTACACCACAACTTAAAAACTTCCGCTGGAAAGGCATCAACAGTTCAGGCAAAAAGACGTCTGGACAAACCCTCGCGATGACGGAAATTGAAGTACGCGAGCGTCTAGACGCACAGCACATCAAGATCAAGAAGTTAAAGAAAAGCAGTATTTCGTTTCTCACTAAACTCAGCCATCGCGTGAAAGGCAGAGACATCACGGTGTTTACCCGCCAAATTTCGACGATGTTGATAACCGGTGTACCCTTAGTTCAGGCTTTAAAATTGGTCTCAGAAAATCATAAAAAAGCAGAGATGAAATCCATTTTGATGAGCGTGACACGCGCCGTTGAAGCGGGGACGCCCATGTCAAAAGCCATGCGCACTGCAAGTGAACACTTTGACCCACTCTATACCGATCTTATCGCCACAGGTGAGCAATCCGGTAACTTAGCAGAAGTATTCGAGCGCTTAGCCACCTACCGAGAAAAAAATGAACAACTCCGTGCGAAAGTGATCAAAGCACTGATCTACCCAGCTATGGTAGTGCTAGTAGCGTTAGGCGTGTCGTTTATCATGCTCACCAAAGTCATTCCCGAGTTTGAAAAAATGTTTGTTGGTTTTGGTGCTGACTTACCGTGGTTTACCAGGCAAGTGTTAGATCTTTCCGCATGGACACAAAACTGGAGCCCATTTATAGCACTAGGCTCTATCAGTCTATTCATCTCAGCGAGAATCCTCTCTAAGCGTTCAGATTCTTTTCGCTTAATGCTCAATCGCTCTGTGCTTAAATTTCCTGTCCTCGGGCCCGTATTATCAAAAGCCGCTATCGCCAAATTTAGTCGAACACTCGCCACGAGCTTTACAGCGGGCATTCCAATTCTAACCAGTTTAAAAACCACATCAAAAACCTCAGGAAACTTACACTATCAACTCGCTATAGAAGAAGTTTACCGTGATACCGCCGCAGGTATGCCAATGTATGTTGCCATGCGCAACTGTAATGTGTTCCCTGAATTGGTGTTACAAATGGTTATGATCGGTGAAGAGTCTGGTCGACTTGACGATATGCTCAATAAAGTTGCAACAATCTACGAGTTTGAAGTCGACAACACCGTCGACAACCTTAGTAAAATTCTAGAGCCACTAATTATCGTTTTTTTAGGTATCGTTGTTGGCGGATTAGTGACAGCAATGTACTTGCCAATCTTTAACTTAATGAGTGTATTGGGCTAGAATGAGCTGTTAACTCCTTTAAAACAGCATCTTGCTGATTTCACTCATCGCTCAAGAGACAAATATGGAAGTATTCCAGTACTACCCTTGGCTATTCGTTGTGTTTGCCACCATCTTCGGTCTGATCGTGGGTAGCTTCCTCAATGTGGTTATTTATCGACTACCTAAAATCATGGAACTAGAATGGCGACGCGAATGTGCCGAGTCATTTCCTGAATACAAAATAGAACCTCCTAAAGAAGTGCTGACCTTGAGCGTCCCACGCTCCTCCTGTCAGAAGTGCGCAACGCCGATACGTATTCGAGACAACATCCCTGTGATTAGCTGGCTGCTTTTAAAAGGCAAATGCCACAACTGTCAGACAGCCATTAGCGCACGCTATCCACTGATTGAACTGCTCACTGCGTTCTGCTCAGGCTTTGTCGCTTACCACTTTGGTTTTAGTTACTTTACCGTTGCCCTACTCTTTTTCACTTTTATCTTAATCGCCGCAACATTTATCGATCTAGATACGATGTTGTTACCTGACCAATTAACATTACCATTAACTTGGGCTGGCATTGCCTTAGCATTAGTCGAAATAAGTCCTGTTACTCTACAAGATTCTGTCATTGGTGCTATTGCTGGTTACCTATGTCTCTGGTCCGTTTACTGGGGCTTTAAGCTACTTACTGGTAAAGAAGGAATGGGATATGGTGATTTTAAACTACTAGCAGCACTAGGGGCTTGGCTAGGTTGGCAGTCACTGCCAATGATCATTCTACTTTCTTCTGTGGTTGGCATCGTATTTGGCATCATTCAACTACGCTTGCAAAAGCAGGGAATTGAAAAAGCTTTCCCTTTCGGTCCTTACTTAGCAATTGCTGGTTGGATAAGCTTAATTTGGGGCGAGCAGATTTTAAACTGGTACTTTACTTCAGTTCTAGGAGTGTAAATGGCTTTGGTTATTGGTTTAACAGGTGGTATCGCTAGTGGAAAAACAACCGTCGCGAATCTGTTCAAACAACAATTTAAAATCGATATCGTTGATGCCGACATTGTAGCAAGAGAAGTTGTCGAACCAGGTACTCCCGGCCTAAACGCGATTATTGAACACTTTGGTCACGATATCGTTCGTGAAGACCAAACTTTAGATCGCGCAAAGCTGAGAGAAAAAATCTTTTCGAATTCAGATGAAAAAGCATGGCTCAACGCACTGTTGCACCCGATAATTCGTGAAAAGATGATCGAAGATTTGCAGCAAGTCACTTCAGAGTATGCGTTACTTGTGGTGCCGTTGCTCGTAGAAAACAAGCTAGATAGTTTGTGTGATCGCGTTCTTGTCGTCGATGTAGAACCGAATACACAGATATCTCGCACGATGAAACGAGACAATGTGAGTGAAGATCAAGTTCGCGCCATCCTTGCCTCTCAAGCATCAAGAGAGCAAAGGTTCGCGCTTGCAGACGATGTGGTTAAGAATAATCCAAGTGACCCTGATCTTTTGCTTCAAATCACAGATTTGCACGAAAAGTACCTAGCCATGTGTAAGAAAAATCTGCGAAAATAGGAACGAAACTCACAAAGGCTTATGTCGATGACCACGCACAAATTTGAACATCCGTTAAATGAGAAAACTCGTATTTATCTAAGAGTGGAGTCTCTGCTGCGTCAGGCTCACTTGGCCTCTGG
>NZ_JAWPOJ010000248.1:0-1265 GCF_033344235.1 Vibrio sp. Vb1554
ACGTATAGGAAGAATAAACGCCCTTTTCACCCAAGTCCAACAGCTTTGGACCGCAGTTGACTCTTTCGACACCCCTGCGATGCAACCCAATCCGGCTGACGGGGAGCCAGCAACGCTGAAAATTTACCCTCCTCTTTCCCACTAGCGGCTCCTTTTCCGACAACCAGCACGGCGGATCCCTGCCGCGGCGCTGTGAACGCAGCATTTTGATTGGTATCGTTGGCCTTCAGGCTCGTCAGTCAAACAGACCCAGGAGCAGCTCAGCCGGTGGCGCCCGGCTTTCGGGTAACGCCCTGGTCCCGCTGGTTTCGGCTTTGTGCTTCAGGTGATCAAGGATCTGCTTGATCACTATAGGGTCTTCAATGCAGGCGATGACTTTCATGGCGCCGCCGCAGCCGCTGCAGGTCTCGATGTCGATATTGAAAACACGCTTGAGCCGTTGCGCCCATGTCATCGACGCTCGCCGTTGTGCTGGTGTTGCCGGTTCATCAGCCACCCTGACCTTGTTGCCCCTGCCCCGTTTTGCCGGCGTGACCAACGCCCGGTGCCGACTGTTGGGTGCGAACACCCCGTGGAAGCGGGTTAGGTTGACTCTGGGCTTCGGTACCAGGGCGGCCAGCCTTGCAATGAAATCCAATGGTTCGAAAATGACGTGCGTGGTGCCGTCCCGGTACGGCGTCTTGAGCTGGTAGCGCACGTTGCCGCCTCGTGTTAACGACAGCCGCTTCTCGGATACCGCCGGGCGGCTGATGTACCGGCACAGCCGTTCGAGCTTCTTGCGTTCATCGGCCCTGGCCGCCACGCCGGCGTGCAGGCTGGACCCGGCTACCTTGCCAATCCCGTCACCGAACGGATCACCACTGGTCGGCAGAGTTTGCAAAGTGAACACCTTTCGCCCCGCCTGTGAACCGACAGCGATACGGTAAGTGATCGAGTGCCCCAGCAGGGGTGTCATCGGGTCGTCATCCACCGCATCCGAGGCCAGATAGCTGTTTTCGACATCCCGTTCCAGCAGGCCTTGCCGTTCCAGATAGCGACCCACCCGGTGGGCGATGGTGTGCGTCAGCTGGGTGAGCTCTGGGCTGGTCGGCGCCTTGACCCAGCGGAAACGCGCTGAGCCGTGGGATTGCTCGACATACACACCGTCGAGAAACAGCATGTGGAAGTGAACATTCAGATTGAGCGCCGATCCAAAACGCTGGATCAGGGTGACCGCGCCCGTCTTGGCCACTTGGTGGGTATGGCCCGCTTTCTTGACCAGGTGC
>NZ_JAWPOJ010000249.1:0-1263 GCF_033344235.1 Vibrio sp. Vb1554
GCGGTACTTCTGCAATGCGATGAAGCAATTGAATTTGATGCGATTGACAATCGACCTGTCGACCTTTTGTTTGCACTCCTTGTACCAGAAGAACAGTGCAAAGAGCACCTCAAGACTCTATCCTCTATGGCAGAACGTCTGAGCGACAAGCAAGTACTGAAATTGCTACGCAATGCTCAGAGTGATGAAGAACTTTACGACATCATGATTCACCAATAAGCAGGACGATCACCATGCGATTAATTGTTGTTAGCGGGCACTCTGGTGCAGGCAAAAGTGTTGCGTTGCGCGTGCTAGAGGACTTGGGGTACTACTGTGTCGACAACCTACCAGTAAACCTATTGGATGCGTTTGTACATTCCATCGCTGACAGCAAGCAAAATGTTGCGGTGAGCATTGATATCCGCAACATCCCAAAAAAGCTCAAAGAACTGACTGGCACATTAGAGCAGCTAAAAACTGAACTCGATGTAACCGTACTTTTCTTAGACGCCAATAAGGAAACCTTGCTCAAACGCTACAGCGAAACTCGTCGCATCCACCCGCTATCATTAGGCGGTCAGTCGCTATCGCTCGATCAAGCTATCGAGCGAGAAAAAGAGATCCTGACACCACTAAAAGCGCATGCGGATTTAATCCTCAACAGTAGCGGTCAGTCTTTGCATGAACTGAGTGAAACAGTTCGCATGCGAGTAGAAGGACGTGATCGCAAAGGCTTGGTGATGGTCTTTGAATCATTCGGCTTTAAATACGGCCTTCCGTCTGATGCAGATTACGTATTTGATGTGCGATTCCTACCAAACCCACACTGGGAACCTGCACTGCGCCCACTGACGGGGTTAGATGCTCCTATCGCTGCGTTTTTGGAACAGCACCAGTCGGTATTGAGCCTCAAGTACCAGATAGAAAGTTTTATTGAAACTTGGCTACCTTTGCTCGAAAAAAATAATCGCAGCTATCTCACCGTAGCCATTGGCTGTACTGGCGGCAAGCACCGCTCAGTGTATTTAACCCAACAGATTGGCGAGTACTTTGCGGATAAAGGGCATCAAGTTCAGATTCGTCACACCTCGCTCGAGAAAAATGCTAAGGAGTAGCAGTGGAGTTAAGTCGTAAAGTATTGATTCAAAATCGTCTTGGGTTACACGCGCGCGCCGCAGTTAAGTTGGTAGAACTTGCGCAAAGCTTTGATGCTGTAGTAACCATCGACAACGAAGAAGACAAAACCGCCACCGCAGACAGCGTGATGGGGCTGTTGATGTT
>NZ_JAWPOJ010000250.1:0-1263 GCF_033344235.1 Vibrio sp. Vb1554
GTAGGTCAAGACAACGTTCAAAAGTGGGGCTTTGATGTTCATAACCCAGTTTTTGGTATTAGTGCAGGCTTTATTGCACTGTTTCTTGTCGCAGCATTAGTTCTAGATGCTCATACCGCGAAGACGGCATTGGATGGGCTTAAGTGGAAGATCATTGGTTCATTCGACTGGCTGTTTATTATCGCTGGTAACATTTTCGTTATTTTCTGCTTAGCGTTGATTGTGTCGCCGCTCGGGAAAATACGCTTAGGCGGTAAAGATGCCGTTGCTGATTATTCATTCATGTCTTGGCTCGCGATGTTGTTCGCAGCCGGTATGGGTATTGGTTTGATGTTTTGGAGTGTGGCAGAACCAGTGGCTTACTTCACTGGTTGGTACGAAACGCCACTCGGCGTAGAAGCAAACTCACCAGAAGCCGCACGTTTGGCGCTAGGCGCGACGATGTTCCACTGGGGTCTCCACCCTTGGGCAATTTACGGCGTTGTGGCACTTTCACTTGCATTTTTCACCTACAACAAAGGTTTGCCTCTATCAATGCGTTCGATCTTTTACCCATTATTGGGCGATCGCGCTTGGGGCTGGGCTGGCCATATCGTTGATATTCTTGCAGTACTTGCCACGCTATTTGGTCTAGCGACATCACTTGGTTTGGGCGCTCAGCAGGCGGCAAGTGGTATTCACCATGTATTTGGTGTTGAACCTGGTTTAGGTTTGCAAATTGTCGTTATCACTGTGGTTACTCTGCTCGCAGTGGTTTCTGTTGTTCGCGGTATCGACGGCGGCGTAAAAGTGATCAGTAACATCAACATGGTTGTAGCGTTTTTGCTGCTTATCCTTGTTGGTTTGATTGGCTGGGCGGCGAGTTTAGGCTCGATCCCAACAACGTTAATGGCGTACGTAGAAAACATCATTCCATTGAGTAACCCGTTTGGTCGTACGGACGAAGCTTGGTTCCAAGGCTGGACGGTATTCTACTGGGCTTGGTGGATCTCTTGGTCACCATTCGTTGGTATGTTCATCGCTCGCGTTTCACGCGGCCGTACAGTACGTGAGTTCATCACAGCGGTACTGATTGTTCCGACGGTAGTCACCGTGGGTTGGATGTCGGTATTTGGTGGTCTGGCGATTGATCAAGTCGTCAACAAAGTAGGCGAGTTAGGCGCAAACGGTCTGACCGACGTATCACTGGCGATGTTCCAAATGTTTGATGTACTGCCATTTGGCAACATATTATCGATCATTGCTGTGGTTCTGGTATTGGTA
>NZ_JAWPOJ010000251.1:0-1261 GCF_033344235.1 Vibrio sp. Vb1554
AGATCTCGCTCAGTTCCTTGCTTACAGGTCTCATGCTGTTGTTCCAATGTAAAAAAGGGAGCCAGTATAACCTAACTCCCTCTTAGTAATCATAAAAACGACGTCCGCATTAGGCGTTTTCGATTTTCTTGTGGCCTTCTTGTAGATGCACAAAATCAACCAAGTCATCGCCTGAGACTTGATACGCTTGACCGAACCCTTTTACGAACAAACCTTTCTCAGCTTTTAGGTTGAACAGTACAAAGTCTTCAAGCTGACTTAGACCGTCGATGATGTCACCGAAACGCGCTTTCATCTGACCAACGACCAATTGCCACATTTCAGTATCACGCTCAACAACCGTTGCGACCGCATCAAACGTCAGACGCTTACGTGCGAAAAGCTGTTTAGATGAATCTTCATCTTCGATCATCATCAGTGAAACGTTTGGATTTTCTAGCAGATTTCGAGCATGGCGAGCAATCTGAGAGATCAAAACGAAGTAACCTTCCTGATTCTGAACATAAGGCGCGTAACTTACGTTCGGACGGCCTTCGCTGTCTACCGTTGCAAGCTGTAAAGTACGGCGCTCCTGACGAAATTCCTTTATCTCTGGCCCTAGACGGCCTTGCAAACGCTCTTGTTTAACTTGTTGATCCATATTGATACCTGACTTTATTTCTATTTATTTGTCCCGAATTCTAGTTCGGTTATGTATGTTCGTGGTCGCGACTTCTCACACCCTTGAATGTAAAAGCCGCGACGACTGGCTGTCTTTGTTACTGATTTAGCTCAGCTTGCATGGTACGAAACGCCGTTACCTGCTCAGCAATAAGTTCGCGTTTTTCATCACGCCCTAAGTACACTTTGAAGATATTGCTGCCGCATTCAGAGAAAAAGCCAAAGTAGTGACTTTCACGTCCCATAAACGGTTTACTGACCAGCGCGATATTTTTCACGTTATCCAATTTGAGGTGACCATGCAGCTCACCTTCTCGCCCCATTAGATTGTAATAACCACGCGCAACTTTGCCTTTCGGAAAAGGCGCTTTCACTTCGAAAATGGAGCCGAAGGAGTGTACGATCGTCGTCACTGGGCCAAAGCCAACTAGGCTTTCAAGGATTGTTTGCGCTTGTTCGCCCGGAGCAATCGCAATCATCTCTTGCGGCAGTGCTGCGACAACATCAAATTCTGTCACACCTAAACGCTCTGCCATTGCGGCAGGCAGAAGTTGAGGTTCTGGTTCCAATAGAACTTCTACCTGTTGCTTGATTGATTCCA
>NZ_JAWPOJ010000252.1:0-1258 GCF_033344235.1 Vibrio sp. Vb1554
TGTAGTGGTCAACTAAAATTGGCCACGGTTTTAGAGTTTTCCCAATATAATCGTTCTGATTCATTGGGAGTTAGACCACCGTTATACTGATGTGGCCTGAGTTGGCAGTAATATCCGATAATGTAGCGGGTGATCTCTTGTTGAGCCTCAGCGAAGCTACGATAACCCACAGTTGGCACCCATTCCGTCTTCAGACTTCTAAAGAAGCGCTCCATCGGCGCATTATCCCAACAGTTTCCTCGGCGAGATAAACTCTGTTTTATTTGAAAACGCCACAGCAATTGACGGTATTTACGGCTAGTATAGTGACTCCCTTGATCGCTATGGAACATGACACCTTTTGGCTTTCCGCGAGATTCATAGGCCATAGACAGCGCTTTACCTGTCAACCGACTATCAGGCGACAAAGACATTGACCAACCGATCACTTTGCGGGCAAAAAGATCGATAACGACCGCTAAATACATCCACCTATTACCTGTCCAAATATACGTAACATCACCAACCCAGACTTCATTTGGGGCGGTAACAGCAAACTGACGACCTAAGTGATTTGGAATTTCAATATGTTCTTGTGAAGCCTTTCTGTAACGATGCTTTGGTTCTTGGCAGCTCACTAAACCAAGAGTTCTCATTAGCTTTGTTGCTCGGTATCGGCTCAGCTTTACACCCTGATTTGTGACTATATCTGCAATGGTTCTCGCTCCCGCAGAGCCATTGCTTGCGGCGTGAGCCTCGCTAATCAAGCTGCGCAGTTTTATTGTTTCCGCATTAATTAACGCTGGGCGTTTAAGCCAATAGTGATAACTACTTCGATGAACATTGAAGACTTCGCATAATATTTTTACGCTGTGGCTCTGCTTGAGTTTCTTGATTGTCAAGAATTGTTCAGTGAGTCCGACATCAAGAGAGCCGTGGCTTTTTTTAGTATTTCATTATGCTCTTCAAGGCGAGCCAGTTTCTTTTTCAATTCCCGAATTTCTATTTGCTCAGGGGTCATAGGTGAAGCTTTCGGTGTTTTCCCTTGGCGTTCTTCTCTAAGCTGGCGAACCCATTTATCCATCGTGGACTTGCCCACATTCATGGCTTGGGCTGCTTCAGTCACTGAGTAATTTTGGTCTAAGACTAGCTGCGCTGCTTCTAACTTAAATTCTGCGCTAAATAGTCGTCTTGCACGTTTTGTCATAATGTCACCTGTTAACTTATGAGGTGATGATATCACCTCTAACTAAGTGACCAAATTCACTATGCCACTACA
>NZ_JAWPOJ010000253.1:0-1258 GCF_033344235.1 Vibrio sp. Vb1554
CAAACGCATCTTTGGTTGCAATGTTGCGTGGCAGTGCGCTTTCGTCATCCTGTTCGTAGTAACGCTTGGTCAGTTCAACGATGCGACGACCAGCGCTTAAAAATAGCTCTTTGCGGTCAGCATGCGTTGCGAGCAAGGAGCCGTTGCCAGGCTGAGAAAGGCCAAGCGCTTCGGTGAGGCAGTTCATCGAGTTGGCGGTGAACATGCCCGAGCAGGATCCACAGGTCGGGCACGCGCTACGTTCGATCTGTTCGCTCTGCTCATCCGAGACTTTAGGATCCGCGCCTTGGATCATCGCATCGACCAGATCCAGCTTGATGATCTGATCCGAAAGCTTGGTTTTGCCCGCTTCCATTGGCCCGCCAGAAACGAAGATCACCGGAATGTTTAGACGCATTGACGCCATCAGCATTCCCGGGGTGATTTTGTCACAGTTGGAGATACACACCATGGCATCGGCGCAGTGCGCGTTGACCATGTACTCCACCGAGTCGGCAATCAATTCACGAGAAGGCAGCGAGTAGAGCATACCGCCGTGACCCATGGCGATACCATCATCCACGGCTATGGTGTTGAATTCTTTGGCGATGCCGCCTGCGGCTTCAATCTCTTTGGCAACCAGTTGGCCGAGATCTTTCAGATGCACGTGACCCGGAACAAATTGAGTGAAGGAGTTGACCACGGCAATAATCGGTTTACCGAAGTCTTCATCTTTGACGCCTGTGGCACGCCATAGTGCGCGTGCGCCGGCCATGTTGCGACCATGAGTGGTGGTGGCTGATCTGTATTTAGGCATTCTCTTGTCTCCCTACTTCGTCTCTGGGTACACGTAATCTAACCAGCCCCACTTATCTTCGGTGGTGCCATTGAATAAGCCAAAGTAGGCTTCTTGAACCGCTTTGGTGATTGGGCCGCGTTTGCCTGCGCCCACTTGAATTTGATCGACGCTACGCACCGGAACTACTTCTGCGGCGGTGCCCGTCATAAACACTTCGTCAGCGAGGTAGAGCGCTTCACGGGCGATGTTGGCTTCACGCACTTCATAACCCATCTCACGCGCGAGCGTCATGATGGAATCGCGAGTGATGCCCGGTAGAATCGCGGCCGTTGCAGGTGGTGTTGTGATGACGCCATTTTTGATGACGAAAATGTTTTCACCGGCGCCTTCTGAAAGGTAACCATCAACACTTAATGCAATCCCTTCGGCATAGCCATGACGACGTGCTTCACCACCAACCAGTAGAGAAGAGAGGTAGTT
>NZ_JAWPOJ010000254.1:0-1256 GCF_033344235.1 Vibrio sp. Vb1554
CAAAAATTCCAAGCGGCACATGCGAGAGTATGTGCCGCTTTTTTTGTCTTGTGCTAAGCGTGATGGAGCGCTCAAGCGCCTTCGCCAGTAAGTTGCTTTCATGACAAAAATGTCATGTTGTTGAAAGGGTGGTGTCAGAGGCGGTGTTCAATAATGACCTCATTGAAAACAAGCACTCAAAGGTTAACAACATGAACGCAATCAAAACTGCTCTTTTTGTAACGGTAATGGCAATGACTAGCGCATCTGCATTCGCTCAACCACTTTTCACTGGTGGCAACTACGTGAGCCGCGAAGAGATGAAAACCATCTCAGTTACGCCGACAGCAACGTCAGATGAGGCTTATCAACAGGCACTGTCTGAACTCAATTCACTTAAAACCATGTCGGCTCGTGAACTGAATAAAGAGCTCAATATCCTGACGTTTAATGTGAAGTCTCGCAGTACGCATTTAAAAGATGGAGGCTTCGTGACCGTGCAAGAACGCATGAATGAAGATGGTCAGCTGGAATATTTGGGCAAAGTGAATGTCAAAGTGCATTATGCCGAACGCGATAACAATCGATAATGGTTTGCCAATGGGAAAGAGTATAGTGTGGTTCACATCATGCTCTTTTTCGATCTTTATACTGGGTTCTCATCCTCCCGCTAACACACTAGGTAAGTAAAGTTGAAAATATTGATCGTCGAAGATGAGCACAAAGCCGGAGAATATCTGCAAAAAGGTTTGATTGAATCTGGGTATGTGGTGGATTTAGTGCATGATGGGGTCGATGGGCTTTATCACGCTACCAGTGAAGAATATGACTTAATCATCCTCGACATTATGTTGCCTAAACTCGATGGTTGGAAGGTGCTTAACACATTGCGCAGTAGTGGGATTCACACTCCAGTGATCATGCTGACAGCGAAGGAGCAAGTGGAAGATCGCGTGCGCGGTTTTGAGCTGGGTGCCAATGACTATGTGGTAAAACCTTACGCGTTTGCAGAGCTACTGGCGCGTGTTCAAAACGTATTTCGTCATCATATTGCCGCGCAAGTGGTCGCATCGCCGCAAACATTACGTGTGGCAGATTTAGAACTTGATATGATCAAACGCGTTGCCACGCGCGCGGGGCAGTCGATGTCGCTTACCGCCAAAGAATATGCCCTGCTTGAGTTGTTGATGCGCAAAACCGGCCAAGTGCTTTCACGTACCACCATTGCGTCGTTAGTGTGGGATATGAACTTTGACAGCGATACCAATGTGATTGAT
>NZ_JAWPOJ010000255.1:0-1252 GCF_033344235.1 Vibrio sp. Vb1554
AGTCATACACATACAGAGACGCGCAACCAGTCACTTCACCATGATGTTCAGCAACGGCAAATGAGCCAATGTCGCGAACGAGTTCATTACGAGAACGAGGTAAGTTTTCGCCCATATTCGCCCAGTACGCAACCATGCCCTCAAGCGTTTCGATATCCGTTAAACGTGCAGGACGTACTTTAACGGCCGAACTATCACGCTGCGCCAAACGCTTGTCCGCTTGGTCAACGGCATAAGCGACTTGTTTTGGTGACACGCCACCAAGCGCGCTACGTTTTTCTAGACAAGACTCAATCGTTAGGATGTCGTACACATCGTTGTCGATGACGTCAGAGAACTCTTGTAACTCTTGCAGTGACAGCTCTTCCAGTGCACAACCTTTGGCAATCGCGCCAACGACAGCTACACCGACAATATGATGCGCTTCTCGGAAAGGAATGCCTTTCGCGACCAAGTAGTCCGCTAATTCTGTGGCATTGGCGTAGCCTTGTTTCGCAGCTTCTAACGTACGTTCGCCATTAACCTTGATACCATCGAAACACAACGCTGCCATTTCCATACAGTCGTTCCATGTATCAAGCGCATCGAACAAACCTTCTTTGTCTTCTTGCATGTCTTTGTTGTACGCCAGTGGCAGGGCTTTGACTGTCATCATCATGCCAGAAAGTGCGCCGTACACGCGACCAGTCTTACCACGAATGAGCTCTAGCGCATCTGGGTTTTTCTTCTGTGGCATCAATGACGAGCCAGACGTCACTGTATCTGCCAACTCAATGAAGTTCGACTCACCTGAGTTGTAGAAAATCATATCTTCCGCGAGACGTGACAAGTGCAGCATAGAAATAGAAGCGACAGACATCAGTTCCATCACATGGTCACGATCCGATACCGAATCGAGTGAGTTACGCGTAGCACGATGAAAACCAAGATTATGCGCCAGTTGTTCACGATCAATTGGGTAAGCTGTACCAGCTAACGCGCCAGAACCTAGCGGACAGGTATCTAAACGTTGCAGCGCATCACTCAGACGTGAGTAATCACGCTCAAACATTTCAACATACGCCAAACACCAATGAGCAAACGTCACAGGCTGAGCACGTTGTAAGTGAGTATAACCAGGCAAAACCGTACCTTGATGCTGTTTCGCCACTTGCACCATTTGCGATTGCAGACGATCAAGTGCAATAAGAAGTTGCTGCCCTTGCTGACGACACCAAAGCTTTAAGTCGGTCGCCACTTGGTCGTTACGAGA
>NZ_JAWPOJ010000256.1:0-1250 GCF_033344235.1 Vibrio sp. Vb1554
GCTTGGAATTGGATTTTCGTAATTTTGGGATTCACGATCTGCGAATGGATCGTTTGGAATATTGTCTGACATAGGCACGCCTATCTAGCAAGGAAGGTATAGAGCTAGTATATCTGAGTCTCTCGATAAGCTACAGAATTGCTTTGAAAAAAGAATGATCGAGATCGACTCTGGAACTGCAAATAAACTAAGGGCGAGCAAGCAGGATCAAAAGCTCAGAGTTATCGTTCAGTAAGGATTCAATGGTGCACTCATCCAACTCGGCGAGGAAGGCACTTTTTGCTTTGGCAAGCTTATCTTTGAGGCGGCATGCGGGAGTAATGTGGCAAAACTCCACCCCACAATTGACCAAATCTAACGGCTCCAAATCTCGCACGACACCACCAACGGTGATCTCAGACGCTGGCTTCATCAAGCGAATACCACCGTTTTTACCGCGCACGGTATGCACGTAGCCTAGCTGCCCTAAACGGTTGATTACTTTGACCATATGATTACGAGACACACCAAACAAATCCGTCACTTCGGTGATATTGGTCAGCTCATCTTTTGGCAATGATGCTAAGTAAATCAAGGTTCTCAGCGCGTAATCAGTAAAGCTCGTTAACTGCATGTTCTCTCCCAGAGTGCGACTTAATAGCTCAATGTCAGTGACGAAACAACCAACTTACGCTATCGACAAAAGTGTAAATCTTTTCTTGATCGAAAGATACATTTGAGATACAACTTTAAACATGCATTACAAATACAACTTAAAAATAGGAAGTTCTTATGCTCAGCAATCAAACCATTGAGATCGTGAAAGCGACCGCGCCACTAATCGCAGAAACAGGACCAAAACTGACCGCTCACTTCTATGACCGCATGTTTACTCACAACCCTGAGTTAAAAGACATTTTCAACATGAGCAACCAGCGTAATGGCGATCAGCGTGAAGCGCTATTCAATGCCATCTGTGCATACGCTGCTAACATTGAAAACTTGCCTGCTCTGCTTGGCGCAGTGGAGAAAATTGCGCATAAACACACCAGCTTTTTGATCACGAAAGATCAGTATCAAATCGTAGGTAAACACTTGATCGCTACAATTGAAGAGTTATTCAATCCGGGCCAAGAAGTTTTAAACGCGTGGGCTGAAGCTTATGGCGTATTGGCTAATGTATTTATCCAGCGCGAAGAGCAAATCTATCAAGCGAATGCATCGCAAGAAGGTCGCTGGCGAGGGCTACGTGAGTTTGAGTTGGTCGGTAA
>NZ_JAWPOJ010000257.1:0-1250 GCF_033344235.1 Vibrio sp. Vb1554
CAGGACAAAGTAAAAGTAAGTTTAAGAAGTCCGGACATGTTGGCTGACGTTGCGATTGTCGACCCAACATTGACTTATGGGACTGATCAATACACATCTGGACGAGGTGCTATGGATGCATTTACGCATCTGATGGAAGCTTATGTGTGCGGCGAGCCGAATCCTCTCACTGATATGGTATGCGAAGAAGGGCTTCGTCGATTGAGTCGATCAGTGATTGCAGGCTGCAAGCAGGATAATCATAAGGCTCGTTCGGATTTATCTTTTGCGGCTTTGCTTGGAGGGATGGCGATCACTAACGCTAAGTTGGGCGCTGCTCATGGGTTAGCCTCTGCACTTGGTGGGAAACTTGATGCTCCGCACAGTGTGATAACTGCACGTTTAGCACCCCATGTGATGCAAGAAAACATCAATGCAGCAAAGCAAGCGGGCAGAAATGATGTGATCAATCGTTATCGAAAACTGGCTCAACTTGTCACGGACAGAGCGAATGCGAATGAACATGACGGCGTGCTTTGGGTCAAGATGGTGTTAGATAAGCTAGAATTGCCATTGCTTGGTAAGTTTGGTGTTTGCCAAACTTCGTTTGAACAGGTAGCAAACGATGCGCTTAAGTCTGTTGCGATTAAAGGTAACCCTTTACCTCTTAATCAGGAGCGTTTGGTGTTCATACTAAAACAAGTGTGCGATTGCAGTGGAGATTGCGTTGCAGAAAGCACGCCGCACATGAGTTCAGTAGAGGTATTGGAATCGAGAAGCGATTTATCAAGTGTAAATGAGTAAATACAAGTAAAGTCGTTGCGAGAAGAAATAAAAAGGGGAGCCAATTGGGCTCCCCTTAATCAATGCTTAGTACTGACTTAGCTTGTCATAACGACTGTCTTTTAAGGCATCTTTCACGCGTTTTAGGTTTTCGCGGAAACCTGTACCACGGCGAAGTGTAAAGCCTGTGGCTAATACGTCGATAACAGTCATTTGAACGACACGGCTTGCCATTGGCATGTATACGTCCGTATCTTCAGGAATATCTAAAGTGATAGCCAGTGAACTTGCTTTCTCTAATGGAGAATCTTTCGCAGTGATAGCGATGACAGTTGCACCGTTCTCACGAGCCAGATTCGCAATTTCAACTTGGCTTTTCGTACGACCAGTATGAGAAATGAGAACAATCACGTCGTTGTCGCTGCAGTTAATACAGCTCATGCGTTGCATGACAATATCTTCAAACCAAGTAATTGGGATATTAAAAC
>NZ_JAWPOJ010000025.1:0-67578 GCF_033344235.1 Vibrio sp. Vb1554
ATTAACGAGAACGTGAATGCGTCGAAGAGCCGTATCAAAGATACAGATTTCGCGAAAGAAACGACGGCAATGACCAAGTCACAAATTTTATCGCAAGCGTCAAGCTCAATCCTTGCGCAAGCGAAACAAGCGCCAAACTCAGCGCTAAGTCTGCTAGGTTAATTTCAAACCTAAGACGAGAACCTCATTGGCTCGTGGTGAGAGATGAGCGAGTAAACCCAGCTTCGGCTGGGTTTTTTTCTGTCTTTTGGGCCCCCAGGATTTCTGCGAATCACGACATTAGAGCTTCATCACATTTCAGTAAGCCAAAGAAAATAATCGCAAAAAATTGAAAATTTCTTCTAAAGGATATTCATCGGTCGCCGTTAAAGGGACTGAGAGAAATGAGATGTACCTAAGTGAGGTGAGAGACACGACGGTACATTCACTAAAGCCTTAAGGAGATCAATTATGGCGATTAACGTTAATACTAACGTTTCTGCGATGACTGCACAGCGTTACCTAAACCAGGCAGCTGACGGTCAACAAAAATCAATGGAGCGTTTGTCTTCGGGTTATAAAATCAATAGCGCGAAAGACGATGCTGCAGGTCTACAGATTTCAAACCGTTTGAATGCACAAAGCCGTGGCCTAGATATGGCAGTGAAAAACGCAAACGACGGTATTTCTATTGCACAGGTTGCTGAAGGTGCAATGAATGAATCTACCAACATCCTACAACGTATGCGTGATCTTTCGCTTCAATCGGCGAACGGCTCTAACTCAAAAGCAGAACGTGTAGCGATCCAAGAAGAAGTAACAGCGCTAAACGACGAGCTAAACCGTATTGCTGAAACTACCTCTTTCGGTGGTAACAAGCTTCTAAACGGTACTTACGGTACTCAATCTTTCCAAATCGGTGCGGACTCAGGTGAAGCCGTGATGCTTTCTATGGGTAACCTACGCTCAGACACTTCAGCAATGGGTGGTAAGAGCTACGCAGCAGAAGAGGGTAAAGACGCATCTTGGACTGTTGGTGAGAAAACAGAGTTCAAAATGAGCTACACCAACAAGCAGGGTGAAGAGAAAGAGCTATCAATCAGCGCTAAGCAAGGCGATGATATTGAGCAGCTAGCGACATACATCAACGGTCAAAACGATGATGTAAAAGCCTCTGTTGGCGAAGATGGCAAACTACAAGTATTTGCTTCTTCTCAAAAAGTTGAAGGTGATGTTGAGTTTTCTGGCAACCTAGCAGACGAGATCGGCTTTGGTGGCCCGAAAGACGTAACAGTGAAAGACATCGACGTAACCACAGTAGCTGGCTCTCAAGAAGCAGTAGCGGTTATCGACGGTGCTCTTAAGTCCGTAGACAGCCAACGAGCTTCACTCGGTGCTTTCCAAAACCGCTTCAACCACGCAATCAGCAACCTAGACAACATTAACGAGAACGTTAACGCGTCTAAAAGCCGTATTAAAGATACTGATTACGCGAAGGAAACCACTGCGATGACTAAGTCGCAAATTCTTCAGCAAGCAAGTACTTCAATCCTGGCTCAAGCGAAGCAGTCTCCATCTGCAGCGCTAAGCTTGTTGGGCTAAGTGGTAAACCCAGCCTGAGGTCAACACCTTAGTGCTGGGGCACCAAAGCGATAGATTCTATCGTTAGCCCATAAGGTGGAAGGGAGATTGTAATGGATATATCCTCCTACGCATCGAACATCCAGCCTTACGGCACGCCAAATGGCACAAAGTTTGCAAATAAAAATGGCAATGATATAGGCACGTCTAGCCCAGCAAATTCAAATGGTGAGATTTCGCCGCAAAAAGCGAAAAACACCGAATACGACTTCTCTGTTCAAGCTGCGCTCGAGATGGCTGAAAGCCGTCAAGAACTGAACAAAGAAGAACGTGAAAAATTGGTCGCGCAAATGAATGAATTTGTCACGTCCATAAACAAAGGAGTCGCATTTCGAGTGGATGAAGAATCCGGACGAGATGTGGTGACGATTTATGAAGCCAATACCGGTGACGTGATTCGTCAAATTCCTGATGAAGAAATGCTAGTGGTATTGCGTCGCCTAGCTGAGCACACAGCCAACAGCGGGTTGTTGACTGAAAAAGTGTAAGTCGTTTTTAGAGGTGATTTGATGAGTTTAGGCCCTTTGGGGATGTCTGGCGGCATGGATATTAATTCCATGGTCAGCAAAATTGTGGATGCCGAACGCGTACCAAAGCAGCAACGCATCGACAACGAACGCACGACAATTAATGCCAGTATCAGTGCTTACGGACGACTCAGAGAATCATTGGATACGATGAAAAATCTCATGGCGAACTTTCGTCAGGAGAAAGCATTTGCCGTTCGCACTGTCGAAACGACCGATGACAATATCGTATCTGCCACGGCAACCACAGATGCTATCGCTGGCAAATATGCTATCGATGTGTTGCAGCTTGCTCAGAGCCATAAAGTCGCTTCTGACGTATTGCCAGAAGACGCAAAATTTGGCCCTGGTAAGCTGCAGATTTCGCTTGGTGATGAGCGTTTTAATATCGATGTTCGTTCCCGATCTAAGCTCATCGATGTCGTACGTGGCATCAATGGCGCTAAAGATAACCCTGGCGTTCGTGCATCTCTTATTAACGACGTCGAAGGTCCACGCCTTATCCTTGCTTCTAACCTCTCTGGTAAGGATCATCAAATCAGAGTCAGTGTGGAGGCAGAAAAAGGCAACCCTCTTAAATATTTCGAATACCAAACACTTGAAGACCGCGTCAACGTGCTTGAAGAAGCTCGTTCAGCGGCGGAAGATGTCTTAGGTCCTCTTAAATTTCCGGAACAACCAGCAGAAGAGCTGGATGCAAACGGCAATCCTCTACCTCCAGAAGAGCAAAAAGCGGCAGACGATGTACAAGATGATGCATCGCAAGCGCTAATCTCTGCGGCGGGTGCGGAAGCAGCAAAAGCTGGTCAAGAAGCCATTGATGAAGCCAACCGACGCGCGAGTTTACGCCCTGAAGACAGAATTCCAGGGTGGACAGAAACTGCGTCAGGTACTTTGTTGGACTCTTATGAAGAACCAGAGCTCGAACTCGACGAAAAGGCAATAGAGAAGGCACCAGATGTTCCAGGCTGGAATAATGCCGCATCGGGCACCCTAACCGATTCTTACGTTACGACGAAAGAGGCTAAGCAGCTTCTTGAGCAAGAAAAAGCGGAAATCGAGCAAAAAATTGCGAGTGAAAAGCAAGCGTTAGACGAAAAAGTGGCACGTGGTGAACTTTCCGAAGCGCAAGCTAAGCAAATTCATCGCGCTAAACTTGATCCTCAAGAACGTGAGCGTCTGGAAAAAATTGATGAAGCAGAAGCGAAAATCGCAAAGGCACAATCTGCTTTTGAACAATACCTTGGAATGACAGAAGTACAAGCAGGGCAAGATTCAGAAGTTCTGCTTGATGGCGTGGCAAAGCTATCTAGCCACAACAATGTGATTGAAGATGCGATCGAAGGTGTTGATTTAACACTAAAAGGCAAATCAGAACCGAATAAACCGCCTGCTGAAATTGGTGTCGAGTACGACCGTCAAAGTGTACGCAACGATATCGAAAACTTTGTGGCAGCGTATAACTCGTTTTATCAAACCTCCCAAGCGTTGGCGAGTGTGGATCCGGTAACTGGTCAAAAAGGGCCGTTGTCAGGTGACAGCACCGTACGCAGTGCAGATTCACGATTAAAATCGGTCTTTTCTACTCGAATCGATAAGGCGCCTGAAAACCTAAAGTCCTTAACAGAATTTGGCATTACGACCACACGTCAAGGCACCCTAGAAATCAACTATGACATGCTAGATCGCCAGTTGAACAATAACTTCAACGAGTTAGAAAAGTTCTTCGGTGGCAACACAGGTTTTGCTAAACGAGTAGAAGATGCGATTCACGGTATCACAGGTATTACAGGCAGTATTCGTACTCGAGAAAAAAGTCTCACAGAACAAAACTACCGTTTGAGTGACGATCAAGCGGCATTAGATCGCCGCATGGAAAGCCTAGAGAAGCGTACTCATGCGAAGTTTACCGCGATGCAAGATGCGACCGGTAAAATGCAAGGCCAGTTAGGCGCTTTGATGAGTGCGTTGGGTTAATAAATGCAAAAAGAACTCATGGAAATTAGTGATATAGATCAACTAATTACGCAAGAATTAGAAAAAATTGATTTTAATGCTGAAGAAATTCTTCGCTTGGTCGATATCAGGGAACGGTTATTGCAAAACCTGTTACCAATTATTCATCAAAATCCTTTGGTTAAGCAGGATGCAGAGTGGCAAGCATTGCTAACTCGTACCAAAAGAATTGTCGAGCTGATGCAATCGGAAACGTCAAAGGTCGGAAAAGAGCTCCATAAGTTTCGTTATGGCCAGCGTTCACTTCAGCAGTACAAAAAATTTATTTAAAAGAGGATTACTATGCGCGGTTCTTTGCAAGCATACAAAAAGGTATCAGTCGACAGCCAGCTTAGCGCGGCTTCTCCGCACAAAGTCATTCAAATGCTTATGGCTGGTGCGATTGAGCGCCTTATTCAAGGTAAAGCAGCCATGCAAGCAGGCAATATTCCAGCAAAAGGTGAGCGCTTAGGTAAAGCGTTAGACATCATTATCGCGCTACGCAGCTGTCTATCTATGGATGACGGTGGTGATATTGCTTCAAACTTAGATTCACTGTATGAGTTTATGATCACGCAAATTTCTGCTGCTAACCATCAAAATGAGCCTCAGCTGATCGACGACGTTATCGACATTATCCGTGAGATCAAGTCCGCTTGGGACCAAATCCCAACAGAGTTTCATAATCTTACCGCTGCTGAAGTTGGTATTTAATAGTCAAAACAATGCGTTAAGATACTAGACGAATATATTTGTCAATTGCGCAACGAGTTGTGTAGCAAAGTTTCTATTAAGCTCACACCTCTCCATTGCTTGGTTGCCTTATTTTTATATTCAAATAAAATAGAAGCCATTAGTAGCCCTAATGGCTTTTTTGTTGCTGATTTTCCTATTTTGTCTATCGTAAATTGAGTGTGGTGGTTCTGCCTTCTTTAGCACCCAATTGCGCAAATCAAGGTTTGGCCGCAACGCACCTAAAATAAAGGCAATCATTCTTACTTATGCATGGTTTGGCAAAGCTGCTTGTAATTGATGATGACGCATCAAGTCGTTTAAATTTAAGCAATATATTGGAATTTGTTGGAGAAAATTGCGAAGCGGTCAGTTCTGATCAGCTCAGCGTTGTTGATTGGTCTAGCGTATGGTCGTGCTGTATTGTTGGTAATATTCCAGCAGGTCAAGCGGCGAGTACGGTTATCTCTCATTTAAACAGCGCTTACCACATCCCTCTTCTAGTCATGGGCCGTTTTCCTTTGCCTGTTGATGATCTTCCAAATTTTGTTGGTGAACTAGAGCTGCCGCTTAATTACCCACAGCTTAGTGAAGCGTTACGCCACTGCAAAGATTTTCTGGGGCGAAAAGGAGTGAATGTTGTTGCTAGTGCACGCAAAAACACGCTTTTTCGCAGCTTAGTTGGTCAAAGTAGAGGTATTCAAGAAGTTCGACACCTGATTGAGCAAGTATCAAACACGGAAGCAAACGTGTTGATCTTAGGTGAGTCCGGTACAGGTAAAGAAGTTGTTGCGCGTAACATCCACTATCACTCTTCATACCGCGATGGCGCATTTGTACCTATTAACTGTGGTGCAATACCGCCTGAGCTCCTAGAAAGCGAATTATTTGGTCACGAAAAAGGCGCGTTTACTGGTGCGTTAACTGCCCGTAAAGGTCGATTTGAGCTCGCAGACGGTGGCACGATCTTTCTTGATGAGATTGGCGATATGCCAATGTCGATGCAAGTAAAGTTGCTTCGTGTATTGCAAGAACGCTGCTTTGAACGTGTAGGTGGCAATAGTACCATCAAGGTAAATGTTCGAGTTGTGGCGGCGACACACCGTAATCTAGAAAATATGATTGAAGAAGGTACGTTCCGAGAAGACTTGTTCTATCGTCTGAACGTGTTTCCAATTGAGATGCCAGCGCTGAAAGAGCGCAAACAAGATATACCATTGCTGCTGCAAGAACTGATGACACGTTTAGAGGCGGAGGGCGGACAACCTATCTGCTTTACACCTCGTGCAATCAACTCACTGATGGAGCATAACTGGCCGGGCAACGTACGCGAGTTGGCTAATCTTGTTGAGCGAATGATTATTCTGTATCCAAATAGCTTGGTGGATGTAAACCATCTACCAACCAAATATCGCTACAGTGACATCCCAGAGTTCCAACCAGAGAGCAACCCATTTGTTTCGGTGGAAGAGCAAGAGCGTGATGTATTCCAAGATATCTTCTCTGAAGATTTTAGCTTTGAAGATCAAGACGACCTTGATCACAGCATGAACGCCCCGCAAGCGCTGCCACCGGAAGGGGTTAATTTGAAAGAGCTGCTGGCTGATTTAGAAGTTAATATGATCAGCCAAGCATTAGAAGCGCAGGGTGGCGTTGTAGCAAGAGCGGCCGACATGCTGGGTATGCGACGTACTACGCTGGTGGAAAAAATGCGTAAGTACAACTTACAGCGCTAGGTAAAGTGAAGTTTTAAGACGATATCTGAATAATCACTTGGGCTGGTTAACATCGTTTTTCTGGCATCCAAAACCGTTATCTCTGAGTGTCAACTTATTGTCGATAGCTTAACGTCCTGATAAATATAGAAAATAGCTTGGTACGCTAATTGCTTACCAAGCTATTTTAGTTTTAGCGGCGATATTTCGACAGGCAGTAATGGATAACAACACCAATCAATCCCATTTAGATTCCGTAGAGAATCAGGTTGAGCGCTACAAACAGGTGCTCGATGTGATGCCTGCTGGAGTGATTTTGCTCGATACGTACGGAGTAGTGCGTGAAGCAAATCCAGAAGCGCACCGAATTCTTGAGATTCCACTGGTTAACGAAAAATGGTTCAACGTTATCCAGGCGGTGTTTGACCCACGTGAAGATGATGGCCATGAAGTTTCCCTGCGGAATGGCCGTAAAGTTCGACTCGCCATCTCGGCGTCTACAACAGGTCAATTGATCCTGATTACCGATTTAACCGAAACCCGTTTACTTCAAGCTCGTGTCAGTGATTTACAGCGCTTATCGTCGTTAGGACGTATGGTTGCGTCGCTTGCTCACCAAGTAAGAACGCCGCTGTCGAGCGCTATGTTATATGCATCCAATTTGGGAGCGCCAAATCTTCCTCCAGCGACAAAAGATCGCTTCCAAACCAAATTAATGGATCGACTGCACGATTTGGAAAAGCAGGTTAATGATATGCTGCTTTTTGCTAAAGGTGGTGATAATAAAGTCATTAAGCCATTCACGATTGCCCAGTTGGTAGCGGAATATCAGCCGATGGTCGAAACCGCGCTAAAAAACAACAGTATTGATTACTGCCTAGAAGTGGAAGAAGAACAAACTGAGCTACTAGGCAATGCGAACGCCATTGCATCCGCATTAAGTAATCTGGTCATGAATGCGATTCAAATGTCTGGTAAAGAATCGCAAGTCGATATTTTTTTCCGCCCGGTAAATGGTGAGTTACGCATTTCTGTGCAAGACAGCGGACCGGGAGTGCCCGAAGAACTGCAAGCCAAAATCATGGAGCCATTTTTTACCACACGTTCTCAAGGAACTGGATTAGGGTTGGCAGTTGTTCAAATGGTTTGCCGTGCCCATGACGGTCGATTGGAACTTATTTCAGAGCAGGGTGATGGAGCCTGCTTCACCATGTGCATTCCGCTAGAGCGAGTGCAAACAGAAGCGCAATAAGCGGCTTTTGGTAATAACAATTTCTGGAGAATCATAATGGCGCAAAGCAAAGTGCTGATCGTAGAAGACGATGAAGGTCTTCGTGAAGCCCTAGTCGATACTCTGGCTCTGGCAGGGTATGAGTGGTTGGAAGCGGACTGTGCTGAAGATGCACTGTTAAAGCTGAAATCGAATACGGTTGATATCGTCGTTTCTGATGTGCAAATGGCGGGTATGGGTGGCTTAGCTCTGCTCAAAAGCATCAAGCAGAACTGGCCTAACTTACCAGTATTGCTAATGACGGCGTACGCCAATATTGAAGATGCCGTGTCTGCAATGAAAGATGGCGCGATTGACTACATGGCGAAACCATTTGCACCAGAAGTGTTGCTAAATATGGTCAGTCGTTATGCACCGATAAAAAGTGATGACAACGGTGATGCTATCGTTGCTGATGAGAAAAGTCTGCGCTTACTCGCGTTGGCCGATAAAGTGGCGCGTACAGATGCGAATGTTATGGTGCTAGGTCCGAGTGGCTCAGGTAAAGAAGTGATGTCGCGTTATATTCACAACGCGTCAAATCGTAAAAATGGTCCTTTTGTCGCAATTAACTGTGCCGCGATTCCTGACAATATGCTCGAAGCAACACTGTTTGGCTATGAAAAGGGCGCATTTACTGGTGCTGTTCAGGCATGCCCAGGAAAGTTTGAACAAGCGCAAGGTGGCACAATCTTGCTTGATGAAATCAGCGAAATGGACTTGAACCTGCAAGCGAAGTTGTTGCGTGTTTTGCAAGAGCGAGAAGTAGAGCGCCTTGGCAGTCGCAAAAGCATCAAGTTAGATGTTCGTGTGTTAGCGACGAGTAACCGTGATCTTAAGCAATACGTGTCAGAAGGAAACTTCAGAGAGGACTTATATTACCGCCTGAATGTATTCCCAATTGCGTGGCCTGCACTTAAAGAACGTAAAGGCGATATTGCACCGCTTGCCAAGCATCTTGCTGAGCGTCATTGCAGCAAAATGGGCATGCCAGTGCCTCAATTCTCGACCGTTGCGTTAGAAAAACTATTGCAATACCCTTGGCCGGGCAATGTTCGTGAATTGGATAACGTGGTTCAACGAGCGCTGATATTAAGTGAAAATGGCGACATCGATGCAGAGCACATTTTGCTTGAGGGCGTAGATTGGCAAGATGCCAATAGCTTGCAACACGTGGTGCAAAATGCAGATATGGTCGTGCCCAATGTTAAGCCAGTTGCTCAAGCTGAGAGTGTCAGCCGCCCAGTAACTGGTGGAGAAGGCTTAGGCAGCGAGCTGCGCGATCAAGAATACGCCATTATTTTGGAGACTTTGGTTGAGTGTAATGGTCGACGCAAAGAAATGGCGGAGAAACTGGGTATAAGCCCTCGAACCTTGCGCTATAAGCTTGCCAAAATGCGTGATGCTGGTATAGATATCCCGAATTAACACAGACAACGGCCATAAGACAAAAAGTGTAAGTAAATTGATTACTAATGTCTTATGGCACGTTAATTGCTGTGTCAATAATCAGTTTTGTTAATAGTCAATCTTTTGGCTTAGAGGTGCTAATGAAAATTGATGGTATTCAGGCAGAAATGCGCGCCATGATGGTAGAAGCAACCAATACGGCTCCTACTGCAAGTGGGGCGAAAGTTGGAGCAGATTTTAACGATCTCCTAACTAAAGCCATCAATAACGTGAACACACTTCAAAAAGCATCTGGTGATTTACAAACCCGTTTTGATCGTGGTGATGCCGATGTATCCCTTTCTGACGTTATGATCGCTCGTAACAAGTCTAGTGTCGCTTTTGATGCGACGGTTCAAATTCGCAATAAACTCGTTGAGGCATATAAAGACCTCATGAACATGCCAGTGTAATTTAGGTAATAAGTGTGGCAGACAAGTCTACAGATTTAACCGTCACTGAAGGCGGCTCAGATGGTGCACTGGTAGCAAGTTCCGATGTGGATGTGGAGAGTCAAAATCCAGATCTAGAGGAGCGCAGTGCGTCAAAATTCGATATGGCAGTGGGCGACCTCGATTTACTTCGTCAGGTTGTGCTTGTGCTGTCGATCTCCATCTGTGTTGCATTGATCGTGATGCTGTTCTTTTGGGTCAAAGAACCGGAGATGCGCCCACTTGGTGCGTACGAGACCGAAGAATTGATCCCCGTTCTGGATTATCTGGACCAGCAGAAAATCAATTATAAGCTTGATGGCAATACTGTTTCTGTTGAATCGAGTGAGTACAACTCGATCAAACTTGGCATGGTTCGTTCCGGCGTTAACCAAGCTACAGAAGCAGGCGATGATATTTTGCTGCAAGACATGGGTTTTGGTGTTTCACAACGTCTCGAGCAAGAGCGTCTCAAACTCAGTCGAGAGCGCCAATTGGCTCAAGCAATTGAAGAAATGAAGCAAGTTCGCAAAGCACGAGTGTTATTGGCACTGCCAAAGCACAGCGTGTTTGTGCGTCATAACCAAGAAGCGTCTGCGTCGGTATTTTTGACATTGTCGACAGGCACGAACCTTAAGCAGCAAGAAGTGGATTCTATTGTCGACATGGTAGCGAGTGCCGTGCCGGGAATGAAAACTTCTCGAATTACCGTCACAGATCAGCATGGCCGCTTACTCAGCTCAGGCTCCCAAGATCCCGCTTCTGCGGCGCGACGCAAAGAACAAGAATTAGAACGCAGCCAAGAGCAAGCGCTGCGCGAAAAAATTGATTCCGTACTATTACCGATTTTAGGTTATGGCAACTATACGGCGCAGGTTGATATCCAAATGGATTTCAGTGCGGTTGAACAAACTCGCAAACGCTTTGATCCGAACACCCCTGCGACCCGCAGTGAGTACGCACTCGAAGATTACAATAACGGTAACATGGTAGCGGGTATTCCGGGTGCGTTGAGTAATCAGCCTCCAGCGGATGCCTCTATTCCGCAAGATGTGGCTCAAATGAAAGATGGTTCTGTCATGGGGCAGGGGTCAGTTCGTAAAGAGTCCACGCGTAACTTTGAGCTAGATACCACCATCAGCCACGAGCGAAAGCAGACCGGGACGGTGGCTCGTCAGACCGTTTCTGTTGCGATTAAAGACCGTCGTCAAGTTAACCCTGATACGGGTGAAGTGACTTATACCCCAATGTCCGAATCTGAAATCAATGCCATTCGCCAAGTATTAATTGGTACCGTTGGCTTTGATCAAGGTCGTGGCGATTTACTGAATGTATTGAGTGTAAAGTTTGCTGAGCCAGAGGCTGAGCAGCTAGAAGAACCACCAATTTGGGAGCACCCTAACTTCAGTGATTGGGTTCGTTGGTTCGCAAGTGCATTAGTGATTATTGTGGTTGTGTTGGTTCTGGTTCGCCCAGCAATGAAGAAATTGCTTAACCCTACCAGCGATGATGAAGACGAAATGTACGGACCAGACGGCTTGCCGATTGGTGCGGATGGTGAAACTAGCTTGATTGGCAGTGACATCGAAAGCAGCGAACTGTTCGAGTTTGGCTCAAGTATTGATTTGCCAAACCTTCATAAAGATGAAGATGTATTGAAAGCGGTTCGCGCTCTGGTTGCGAATGAACCTGAACTGGCTGCTCAAGTAGTGAAAAACTGGATGAATGACAATGGCTAACGATATCGTACCTCAAGATGACAACGCCGCGGGAATGCCAGTAGAGCTGGATGTTTCAACCATTACTGGCGAAGAAAAAGCGGCAATTTTGCTACTGAGCCTTAATGAACAAGATGCAGCTGGTATTATCCGTCACCTAGAACCAAAACAGGTTCAGCGTGTTGGTAGTGCGATGGCTCGCGCGAAGGATCTCAGCCAAGACAAGGTATCTGCTGTTCATCGTGCGTTTTTGGAGGATATCCAGAAATACACCAACATTGGTATGGGCAGTGAAGACTTTATGCGTAATGCACTGGTTGCCGCTCTTGGTGAAGACAAAGCCAACAACTTAGTTGACCAGATCCTACTTGGTACGGGCTCAAAAGGCTTGGATTCTTTGAAATGGATGGACCCACGCCAAGTGGCGAGCATTATTGTCAATGAACACCCACAGATTCAAACTATCGTATTGTCTTATTTAGAAGCAGACCAATCTGCAGAGATTTTGTCTCAGTTCCCTGAGCGCGTGCGTTTGGATCTGATGATGCGTATTGCCAACCTTGAAGAAGTTCAGCCATCAGCATTGGCAGAGCTGAACGAAATCATGGAGAAACAGTTCGCGGGTCAAGCGGGTGCACAAGCAGCCAAAATTGGCGGCCTGAAAGCAGCAGCGGAGATCATGAACTACCTAGACAACAACGTCGAAGGTTTGTTGATGGAACAAATTCGCGATCAGGACGAAGACATGGCGACGCAAATCCAAGACCTAATGTTTGTCTTCGAAAACTTAGTCGAGGTGGACGACCAAGGTATTCAGAAGTTGCTGCGTGACGTACCACAAGACGTGTTGCAAAAAGCACTCAAAGGTGCAGATGACTCGTTACGTGAGAAAGTCTTCAAGAACATGTCTAAACGTGCTGCTGATATGATGCGTGATGACATAGAAGCGATGCCGCCAGTACGAGTGGCAGATGTAGAAGCCGCTCAGAAAGAAATCTTAGCAATTGCCCGTCGAATGGCGGATGCTGGTGAGCTCATGTTGTCTGGCGGTGCTGACGAATTCTTATAATTTCTATTGCTTCGCAATTATCCTATTGCGGAGCACCCTCACTTCTTAATCGAACACACAATAGGTAACCCATGGCTGGCGATAGAAAACGTGGATTTATCCGTCCTGATGAAGATGATTCGATGATCGAACCTCAACGTTGGGGGCTGCCTGATTATGGCGAGCCTAAAGCCAAACAAGCAAAACAAACCGCGTTCAACTATGACCCGGGATGGGTGCCGAATTTTGATGAGCCTGAAGAAGAGCAGCCACTTGCGCTAACCGAAGAGCAAATTGAACTGATTAAGCAAGGTGCTTATCAAGAAGGCTTACATCAAGGTCAGGAAGCTGGCTTTAAGCAAGGTTACGACAAAGGTAAAGAAGAAGGGTTGCAAGCCGGCCATGCTGAAGGTCTCGAGCTCGGAAAAGCTGAAGGGGTAACTGCAGGGCAAGAATACATTCAGCAGCAAGTTGAAACTTTTATGAACTTGGCCAATCAGTTTGCTCAACCTTTGGAGTTGATGAATGCTCAGGTTGAAAAGCAGCTGGTGGATATGGTGCTCTGCTTAGTCAAAGAAGTGGTGCACGTTGAAGTACAAACCAACCCTCAAATTATTTTAGATACAGTGAAGCAGTCGGTCGAGGCGCTACCAATATCAGGCCACCCTATTACCTTGCACCTGAATCCAGAAGATGTCGCTATTATTCGTTCAGCTTATGGTGAAGAAGACCTTGATTGTCGCAACTGGACGTTAGTTGCTGAGCCATCGCTCAATCGAGGTGACGTCCAGATTGAAGCCGGTGAATCAAGCATTAATTATCGCATGGAAGAACGCGTCAAAAGCGTATTGCACAGCTTTTGTGGCGCAAACCGTCATCAAGAGGGCGAGTAATCCATGCAAGCACTCTCTGACCGCTTAAAAAGCTACAAAGTTGAAGGCATTACGACGCGTCCTGTCGCCTCTGGCAAACTGGTGCGTGTGGTTGGGTTAACGTTGGAAGCGACCGGCTGTCGCGCACCAATTGGCAGTTTATGCTTAGTGGAAACCATGTCAGGTCAGATGGAAGCCGAGGTTGTCGGCTTTTCAGGTGACAACCTATTTTTAATGCCAAGCGAACAAATTACGGGCATTTTACCTGGCGCGAGAGTCACCCCTTTAACCAGTGACGCTGGTTTGCCTGTCGGCATGGAGTTACTTGGGCGCGTGATAGACGGGGTTGGGAATCCACTTGATGGACTTGGCCCTTTGTATACCGATCACCGTGCCTCTTTTAATGCCGAACCAATCAACCCGTTGGCTCGAAAGCCAATTTCTGAACCGCTCGATGTTGGCCTAAAAGCCATCAATGGTTTGTTGACGGTTGGTAAAGGTCAGCGTATCGGTCTGTTTGCAGGTTCTGGTGTGGGTAAATCGGTCACGCTTGGCATGATGACGCGAGGCACCACCGCACAGGTTGTGGTCGTCGGCCTGATAGGTGAGCGTGGACGTGAAGTTAAAGAGTTCATCGAAGAGATCTTGGGTGAGGACGGTCGTCGCCGCTCAGTGGTGGTCGCGGCGCCTGCCGATGCTTCACCTCTAATGCGCTTAAAGGGGTGCCAAACGGCATTAACGATTGCTGAATACTTCCGGGACCAAGGGTTAGATGTTCTGCTATTGATGGACTCGTTGACTCGTTTTGCACAAGCACAGCGTGAAATCGCACTTTCTGTTGGTGAGCCGCCAGCGACGAAAGGCTACCCGCCTTCTGTATTTGCCAAGCTGCCAGCGCTGGTTGAGCGAGCGGGTAATGGAAGTGCCGAACAAGGCTCGATTACGGCGTTCTTTACCGTGTTGACCGAAGGGGATGATTTGCAAGATCCGATAGCGGACGCATCGCGAGCCATTCTTGATGGCCATATTGTACTTTCTCGTGAAATGGCGGATGCAGGCCATTATCCGGCGATTGATGTCGAGAAGTCGGTGAGCCGTGTTATGCCGCAAATCACGACCGAAGAGCACGTTCTGATGTCAAAAGCGGTGCGACAGGTCTTGTCTATTTGTCGCAAGAATCAAGATTTGGTCTCGATTGGAGCGTACAAACCGGGTACCGATCCTGCTATTGATGGCGCATTTACTTTGAAACCGAAGTTAGACGAATACTTGCAGCAGAGCATGAAAGAATCGGTGCCATACGATATGTGCGTCAATATGCTTAGAAACATTTTGGGCGGGTGATAGCGCGTGAATAATGCGATGGAGTTTCTACTTGAGCAAACTAAGGATCGTGAAGACCAAGCTGTGCTTGCACTGAACAAAGCGCGTTCTGAACTCGAAGATTATTACCGTCAGGTTGAACAAATTGAAAAGTATCGGCTTGATTATTGCCAGCAACTCGTCGACCGTGGTCAGGCGGGCCTAACGGCAAGTCAATATGGACACCTAAATCGATTCCTTACCCAGCTAGATGAAACTTTATCTAAGCAAAAGCAAGCAGAAAGTCATTTCAAAGAGCAGGTTGAAAACTGTAAAGAATATTGGTTAACCGTGCGTAAAGAACGCAAATCCTATGAGTGGATGATAGACAAACGCGAAAAAGAGAAACAACTTGCTGAAGCTAAGCGCGAACAAAAGCAAATGGACGAGTTTTCCACCTTACTTTACAGTCGAAAACCACATCGTTTCTAAAGGTTATCGGTTCGATGTTGCATTACGGTGTTGCAGTTGACTACATCTCTACCGTTTCAAGTAAGGTAACTTTGATTGAGTCTTGTTCAATTAGCTCAAATACCTTCGGTCGAATCTCGCGAACCCACCACTCGTTGTATGTTTTTTCGTAGAGAGCCTGGCGTGCTTGTTCATTGTCGAACTCTCGAAGCCAAACAAAATAGTCATGTCCATCATCACCAGTGTGGACGTAAGTATTCAGTACACGCATGCCTTGTGAGCGTTGATAGGGCAACAGTTCTTCCTTCATCCAACTTAGCCACTGTTCTGTTTTGCCTGCTCTGATTCTATATTGGCGTAATTCTGTGATCTTCAAAGTGATTCCTTAATTGTTAAGCCAAGTGTCTGTTTACGCTTATCGTTTTTCAAAGTCAATCAAGTAGCTGTACATCATGTTAGGAACCAGGTTATCGGATAGTATTGTTGATGTTTGTTCCATAAACATGCCATCTATTAGCTTGCCGAGAATTGGCCCAATATTGTGGTGTGATTTTTGCATTTTAGCTGTCAGTGTCGGGTCTTTTTGACCTTAGTTTGCCGCCAGTATTGCTGCCTGCCAGCGATATACTCAGAGCCACGAGAACGAGAGTTTCTAAATGAGTGTGAATTTGTCCCATGTATCTGCGACTACCAAGACGCCAGTTTCTGATGTGTCCGCTAAAGCGTCCGCAGAGAGCACTGAGAGCAAGGGATTTTTAGAAACGTTAACCGATGCGTTTGCTGGTAAACAAAAGCCCGAAAAAGTAGCAACAGAATCGACAGTGGTTGAAGAAAAAGAAAGAGCGGATGTAGGCAGTACTTCTTCTGCTAACGTCTCGGACGAATTGTTGGCGCAAGAAAGCCAAGAATCCGTCAGTGACGAGACCCATGGTTTTGATGAAATATCAGCAAACAAACCGAATGCAACCTTAAGTGAAGAAGCAAGTTTACAAAAGGCGAGTAACAGCACACCTTTGGAGAATGATGTTGAAGCTATTGAAAAAGTGAAATCAACATCAATCGATACGAGCAACCCATCAAATACAGTGGACGTAAAAAGCACGATGGGCGAAGGACAACAGCTTCTTGGTCGAATTGAACAAGCGAATCAAACCCTGAATGCGAGTAATGCATCCATCGATAGTGGCAAAGTTTTGCCTCAGAGCGCGAATTTAGTGCATTCGTTCCACGAGCAAGCAACCGTTTCGACACACCTTGATGAGCTGGCTTTGAATGAAACGCCATCAGTTCATTCGCTTGAACAAGCACAGATGATCCCAGGACAAGACTTAGAGCCAATTTTAGATAAGAATGGTCAACCTATCGATGTCGACAAACTTTCGCCTGAGTTTGCTGCTTGGCAAGAGCTAGCGAAACAAGCCAGCCATCCGACGGATAAGAGCGCAGTCAGTGGTGAAGTAGCTAATGATCTGTCGCCGTTGTTAACAGACGTTGATGGTTCCAACATCGACGCGCTTCCACGAGTCTCCTTGGATGAGCTTGAAGTTATAGATACTAAGTTGGCGCAAGGAAAACCACTGACTCAGCAAGAAGCTCAGATCATTGAAGGGTTGAAACAAGGAAGGATCACGGCGGATATTCCTGATCAAGACCTTGCCCAATTTGTTGCGCTCCCTAATGACATTAAACAGATTCTCGCAGAGCAACAAGTACAACATAATTTAACTCGCCAGGCTGGACCTATGGCAGTGTCTCAGCAAATCCAGCATACAGCGGCTCAAGTACCCCAGCCACAAACTGCTCATAGTGGAGATAAAGTCGCATTATCTCCAACGCCTGATACGTTGATAGCCGCGCAAGTGCCGACGTCGCTTCAAGGTGTGAAAGACGGAGAGATTAGCCAGAAAGTGATGAACGCAGCATTGGCGACTGGTGCGCTAAAGGCGACTGCTGATAAACAAGATAAGCCGGACCTCCAACACGGTTTCGCTGGACAGCTTCAGGCTATGGCAGGTCAGCAAGGAATTAATGTACAGCAACAAGCGCGTATTGATGCTGCACAACAAGCTCAGCTTCCGTTGCAACTAACTAAAGAGCTAGCCAACGAGCAAGTTGCGGAAAAAGTGCAAATGATGATGTCGAAGAATCTGAAAAATCTCGATATTCGTCTTGATCCACCAGAGTTAGGTCGTATGCAAATTCGTATGACCATGAATAACGACGTTGCCAATGTACATTTTACAGTGAACAACCCGCAAGCTCGTGACATTATTGAACAGACGCTCCCTCGTTTGAGAGAAATGCTAGCGCAACAAGGTATGCAGCTGGCTGATTCTTCCGTCCAGCAACAAAACAGCGGGCAACAGCAAGGTAGGTATACTGCTGAACAACATGGTCAAAGCGCGCAAAGTGGCGGTTTTTCTGGACAGTCCGAAGAGGGTTTTGAATCTGATGTCAACCTGGATTTGAATGTCTCTTCAAAGCGTGATGGAATTAGTTTTTACGCATAAAAGGCCGTTTAACGGCAATGGCATACGGTTACCAAGCAACTCACTAAAACGTCTTGGTAACTCAAAAGAACAATAAGAGACAAGAATGGCAGAAGAACAGTTACAAGGGGCCGATGCGCCGAAAGGAAAAAGCAAGTTACTTATCATCATCATCGCTGTTGTAGTATTACTACTTGGTGGCGGGGCAGCGGCATTTTTTCTAATGGGCTCTGATGAACCTGCTCAGGCTGAATCGTCTCAACAGGCTCAAGTGAAGGCATCGGATGCTGCGCCCATCGCGTATGTGAATCTTCCTCAGGCATTTGTATTTAACGTTACTGGGGATAGCCGCGATAGGTTGGTTCAAATTAAAGCGCAGTTAATGGTTCGCGGTGCAGAAAATGAAGAGTTGGCGCGGTATCATTCGCCACTGATTGAAAGCTCTATGCTATCAACGTTTGCTTCCGCGACGGTTGATCAATTGCGCTCTCCTACAGGACGAGTGGAATTGCGCGATCGTGCTTCCGAAGATATCAAAGCAGCGCTGAATGCTGCGGTCGGTAAGCCAGTGATTGAAAAAGTACTGTTTACAGATTTTGTTATTCAATAGGTAAAACGTGACCGATCTATTAAGCCAAGACGAAATTGATGCGCTATTGCATGGGGTTGACGATGTTGATGACGTCGATGAACCGATAGAAAACGACACTGAGGGTGCCGTCAATTTTGATTTCTCGTCGCAAGACAGAATCGTACGTGGTCGAATGCCGACGCTCGAACTTATCAACGAGCGCTTTGCACGGCACATGCGTATTAGTCTGTTTAATATGCTGCGTAAAACGGCAGAGGTGTCGATCAATGGCGTGCAGATGATGAAGTTTGGTGAATACCAGAACACATTGTACGTGCCAACCAGTTTGAACATGGTGCGTTTTCGTCCGTTAAAAGGCACTGCGTTGATCACCATGGAGGCTCGTTTAGTCTTTATTCTGGTAGAAAACTTCTTTGGCGGTGATGGTCGATTCCACGCCAAAATCGAAGGCCGCGAATTTACCCCAACGGAACGCCGCATCATTCAGTTGTTACTGAAAATTGTATTTGAAGATTATAAAGAAGCGTGGTCGCCAGTGATGGGGGTAGAGTTCGAATATCTCGACTCTGAAGTAAACCCAAGTATGGCAAACATTGTCAGCCCGACAGAAGTGATTGTCGTGAGTTCCTTCCATATAGAAGTTGACGGCGGTGGCGGCGATTTTCATGTCGTTATGCCTTACTCCATGGTTGAGCCTATCCGTGAACTATTGGATGCAGGTGTTCAGTCCGACAAGATGGAAACGGACGTTCGCTGGAGCTCAGCACTACGTGAAGAGATCATGGATTGTCCGGTTAACTTCCGCGTGAACTTGCTCGAAAAAGACATTTCTTTGCGTGATCTCATGGAGCTGCAACCGGGCGATATCATCCCGATTGAAATGCCAGAACATGCGACGATGTTTGTGGAAGACCTACCGACCTATCGCGTAAAAATGGGTCGATCGGAAGACAAATTAGCGGTGCAAATTTCTGAGGAAATTGAGCGCCCACATGTCGTCAAAACAGATTTAGCTTTCTTAGGTAAAGACATCATGTCCGAGCTTGAGAGTGAAGACGATATAGACCATTAAGATACCTTATTAAACAGACATGCTATGGCATGAGTTAGGCGTAACACAGGATAGAAAAATGGAACCAAGTGACGATCAAAAGCTAGCAGACGAATGGGCAGCCGCTCTTGGCGAAGACCCGTCTGCCCATTCTGTAGACGTAGATGAAGTATTGGCTGCGCCACTGGAAGAGCTAAAAGACACTTCAAGCCCAATTAGCGAAGATGAGCGTCGTAAACTCGACACTATTATGGATATCCCGGTGACGATTTCGATGGAAGTCGGTCGTTCTCAAATTAGCATTCGGAACCTGTTGCAGCTTAACCAAGGTTCGGTTGTTGAGTTGGATCGTCTAGCCGGTGAGTCGCTCGACGTATTGGTTAACGGTACTTTGATTGCTCACGGCGAAGTCGTGGTCGTCAACGATAAGTTTGGTATCCGTTTGACGGATGTGATCAGCCAAACTGAACGAATTAAGAAGCTGCGTTAAGATGAGTCGTTCAATCAAAATGCGATTGAAGCAAATCACTGGAGCACTGAGCTTAATGCTAAGTGCTCCTTATGCATTTGCTGCCGCACCAAATAATCTGGATCTTGCGACGACACTTGGCTCGCTTGTGCTTGTAATCGGCGTGATTCTTTTGCTGGCTTGGTTGCTGAAACGTATGCAAGTGCCAGCGATGGGACAACAAAAGGGCTTGCGTATAGTGAGTCAGTTGCCAGTGGGTACAAAAGAAAGAATCGCAGTAGTTCAAGTGGGTGAAGAACAGTTTTTGGTTGGGATTACTAGCCAATCGATCCAAACTTTAGCCAAGTTAGATAAGCCACTGAAAGAGGAAGAGTTGGCGACCAATGCTTTTGCGACTCAATTTAGCCAGCTGATCAAAAAACATGACAAAGGGTAATCCAATTCGTTTGCTCCTGAGTACGTTGTTACTTTTTGTCGGCGTGCTGTTTTCTTCATTTACCTTTGCTGAAGCAGAGGAGTCAGCGCTGCCAGATAACTTAACCGATGGAAGTGGTGTTACAGTTCAGGCTATGCAAAGTGATACTGGTGCTAGCCGTGCTATGTCCGTTTCTAGTGGCGGTGGTATTCCAGCATTCACCATGACCACGAACCCTGATGGCAGTGAAGACTACTCGGTTACACTACAAATTTTAGCGTTAATGACCATGCTTGGCTTCTTGCCTGCCATGGTGATTCTGATGACCTCGTTCACTCGAATTGTAGTGGTGATGTCGATATTGCGTCAGGCAATGGGTTTGCAACAAACGCCTTCTAATCAGGTCATTATTGGTATTGCGCTGTTTTTGACCTTTTTTGTTATGTCTCCTGTCCTGAACGAAATCAACGACAAAGCTGTTCAGCCTTATTTGAACGAGCAAGTTACGGCGCGAGAAGCGTTTGATGCTGCACAAGCGCCAATGAAAGCATTTATGCTTAAACAGACCCGAATCAAAGATTTGGAGACGTTTGTAACCATGTCAGGAGAGCAAGTCGAGAATCCAGAAGATGTGTCGATGGCGGTGTTGATTCCGGCTTTTATCACCTCAGAGCTAAAAACTGCATTCCAAATTGGCTTTATGCTCTTCTTGCCGTTTTTGATTATTGACCTTGTAGTCGCTTCGGTACTGATGGCAATGGGTATGATGATGTTGTCACCAATGATTGTTTCGTTGCCGTTCAAGTTGATGTTGTTCGTATTGGTCGATGGTTGGAACTTGATACTCTCGACACTTGCGGGCAGCTTTGCCCTTTAGATAAGCGCAGATAGAGGATAAGACATGACACCAGAAATGTTTGTCGAGCTTTTCCGTGAAGCACTTTGGATGGTGCTTATCATGGTCTGCGCTATTATCATCCCAAGCTTGCTTATCGGCCTTGTAGTCGCGATTTTTCAAGCTGCGACATCCATCAACGAACAAACATTGAGCTTCTTACCGCGTTTGATTGTCACGCTTTTGGCCCTGATGCTGTTTGGGCATTGGATGACGCAAATGTTGATGGAATATTTCTATGGCTTGATTGAACGCTTACCTCAGGTGCTTTATTAGAGGCGCCTATGGAGTACCCCACTAGCGTTGTCTTAGATTGGATCGCAAACTACTTCTGGCCCTATGTTCGTATCTCATCCATGTTGATGGTGATGACAGTAACCGGGGCCCGATTTGTTTCGCCAAGAATCCGCCTTTACCTCGGTTTAGCCATCACTTTCGCTGTCATGCCAGCTATCCCCGCCGTACCTCAAGACATTGAGCTACTCTCGTTTCGTGGCTTCATGACCATTGCCGAGCAAATGATCATCGGCATAGCGATGGGTATGGTTACTCAATTTATGATTCAAACCTTTGTCCTACTTGGTCAAATATTGGGTATGCAATCAAGTTTGGGCTTTGCTTCTATGGTTGATCCCGCAAATGGTCAGAACACGCCATTGCTTGGCCAGTTATTCATGTTCTTAACGACAATGTTTTTCCTTGCCACCGATGGACACTTAAAAATGCTGCAATTGGTGGTGTTCAGTTTTAAAACTTTGCCGATTGGCTCCGGCTCGCTCAACGCGGTTGATTTCCGTGAAATGGCAGGCTGGCTTGGTATTATGTTCCAAACGGCACTGAGTATGTCTCTATCTGGCATTATTGCGCTACTGACCATTAACTTGTCGTTTGGTGTAATGACCCGTGCCGCACCACAGCTGAATATCTTCTCGCTTGGTTTTGCTTTTGCTTTGATGGTGGGTCTATTACTTTGTTGGTACATACTGGCTGGTCTATACAGTCATTATGAAATGTTCTGGACAGTGGGTGAGGCGCAGATTTGTCGGCTTATTCGCTTGGAGTGCTAAGATTTGGCAGAATCAGACGGTCAGGAACGCACCGAAGAAGCCACGCCCCGACGGTTACAACAAGCCAGAGAAAAGGGGCAGGTCGCTCGATCTAAAGAGCTGGCATCAGCATCTGTGCTGATCGTTGGCGCCATTTCATTGATGTGGTTTGGCGAGGCGTTAGCACGTTCATTGTTTTCCATAATGAGCCGTTTATTTGATCTTCAACGAGAAGAGATTTTCGATACTGCAAAACTGTTTGATATCGCTTTGGGCGCGATGAGTGATTTGTTGTTCCCACTATTTTTGGTGTTAGCGACATTGTTTACCGCTGCCATGATTGGAGCAGCAGGTGTGGGAGGAATCAGTTTTTCTGCCCAAGCGGCCATGCCCAAGCTGTCGAAAATGAATCCGCTTAGCGGCTTAAAGCGAATGGTTGGAATGCAAAGCTGGGTAGAGTTGATCAAATCAATCCTTAAAGTGGTTCTGGTCACTGGTGTCGCCATCTATTTGATCCAAGCATCGCAGGCCGATCTGATTCAATTGAGCATGGATGTGTATCCGCAAAACATCTTCCATGCTTTAGATATTTTGCTGAACTTTATTTTGCTGATCAGTTGCTCGCTATTGATTGTGGTTGCCATCGATATTCCATTTCAAATCTGGCAGCACGCTGATCAGTTAAAAATGACGAAGCAAGAAGTCAAAGACGAATACAAAGAGACTGAAGGTAAGCCGGAAGTGAAAGGCCGTATTCGTATGTTGCAAAGGGAAGCGGCTCAACGTCGAATGATGGCGGATGTTCCTCAAGCTGATGTTATTGTTACTAACCCAGAGCACTTCTCGGTAGCGCTTCGTTATAAACAGAAGACAGACCGTGCGCCAGTCGTGATCGCTAAAGGTACTGACCACATGGCGATGAAGATTCGAGAAGTCGCCCGCGAACATGACATTACGATTGTGCCTGCACCACCTTTGGCTCGTGCGTTGTACCACACGACAGAACTCGAGCAAGAGATCCCCGATGGGTTATTTACTGCCGTCGCTCAGGTTTTGGCATTTGTATTCCAATTGAAGCAATACCGAAAACGAGGTGGACAGCGTCCCAAAATTCAAGATTATGATTTGCCAATCCCACCCGAACACCGCCATTGATACGAAAAGCGGTAAAGCCTTAAAAAAGCTCGTTTGATCAAAAGCTAAGCTCTATTTGAGTGTTTAGTCATTATTTTGGCGCTAATTCTGGTACATAGATTGCTTAAAACGCTTTAATTATCAACCCTACCTAAACTTTTAGGCTAAAGCGGTCGCGTATTAATAGTAAGAGCTTACGTGACGCTTCAATCGATTGAGATCTCTCGCAGTATGAAGTTAAGCCTGCCGTTTGCAGATAAATTGCCACGAATCCCTCAACGTGAAATGCCAGCTATTGGTGCTCCGGTGATGGTTTTGGCCACCCTAGCGATGGTGGTACTGCCGATTCCAGCATTTTTGCTGGATATGTTCTTCACCTTTAACATCGCGCTGTCGATGGTGGTGTTGTTAGTGACCGTTTACACACGTCGCCCTTTGGACTTCGCTGCTTTTCCAACGGTATTGCTGATCGCCACGTTGCTCCGCTTGGCTTTGAACGTTGCCTCGACTCGTGTCGTCTTACTGCATGGTCATGAAGGCGGTAATGCGGCAGGTAACGTAATTGAGGCGTTCGGTAACGTCGTTATTGGTGGTAACTACGCGGTCGGCCTAGTGGTTTTCCTCATCTTAATGATCATCAACTTTATGGTGGTGACCAAAGGTGCGGGTCGTATCTCTGAGGTAAGTGCTCGCTTTACGCTTGATGCGTTGCCGGGTAAGCAAATGGCGATTGATGCGGACTTGAATGCCGGATTGATAGACCAAGAGCAGGCAAGAGTTCGTCGTTTTGAAGTGACCAAAGAAGCGGATTTCTATGGCTCGATGGATGGTGCCTCGAAGTTCGTAAAAGGTGACGCGATTGCCGGTATTTTGATTCTGTTTATCAACATCGTCGGCGGTCTGTCGATCGGTATGGCGCAGTATGGATTGGGTTTCGGTGAAGCGATTGAAATCTATACCTTACTGACAATCGGTGATGGTTTGGTCGCACAAATCCCATCGCTATTGCTGTCGATTGCAGCGGCAATGATGGTGACGCGCCAAAACACCGATGAAGACATGGGGGAACAACTGGTCTTCCAGATGTTCGACAACCCAAAAGCGCTGATGATTACTGCGGCTATTCTTGGTGTGATGGGCATCGTACCGGGCATGCCACACTTTGCGTTTTTGAGCCTGGCAGTCGCGGCCGGTGCAGCGGCATATTTCATCGACAAACGGCAGAAGCAGAAAGCGAAAGAGCCCGCTTTACCAGCAACAGCAGACGAAGGTACAGAACCTTCCTCACAGCGCGAACTGTCTTGGGATGACGTCCAGCCAGTCGATATTATTGGCTTGGAAGTCGGTTATCGCTTAATCCCTTTGGTGGACAGAGACCAAGGTGGGGAACTGTTAGAGCGCGTAAAAGGCGTGCGTAAAAAGTTATCGCAAGATTTTGGGTTCCTAATTCCAGCGGTTCATATTCGTGACAATCTTGAGCTGACCCCAAACAGTTACCGAATTACATTGATGGGGGTTGCGGTGGGCGAAGCAGAGATTCGTCCGGATCAAGAGCTAGCGATTAACCCAGGTCAGGTGTATGGCATGATTGATGGTGAGCCAACCATTGACCCTGCTTTTGGACTGGAAGCCGTATGGATCCGAGAAGATCAGCGAGAGCACGCGCAGGCTCTGGGTTATACGGTTGTTGATTCATCAACGGTATTAGCGACGCACCTAAGCCAGCTATTGACCAACAACGCATCACAGCTAATTGGCCATGAAGAAGTAGAGAATTTATTAGAAATGTTGGGACGCAGCGCGCCTAAGTTGGTCGAGAACTTTGTTCCTGACCAATTACCATTAGGTGTGGTGGTGAAAGTCCTACAAAACTTGTTAAACGAGGCCATTCCAATCCGCGATATTCGCACGATTGTTCAAACTTTGGCTGAGTACTCAAGTAAGAGTCAAGAAGCTGACATATTGACGGCAGCAGTTCGAATTAGTCTTAAACGCCTAATTGTTCAAGAAATCAATGGTATAGAGCCTGAGCTACCAGTGATTACTTTGATACCCGAACTGGAACAAATATTGCATCAAACTATGCAAGCATCAGGAGGCGAATCCGCGGGGATTGAACCGGGACTCGCTGAGCGATTGCAGTCTTCACTAAGCCAAGCGACACAGGAACAAGAACTGAAAGGCGAACCTGCCGTTCTGCTTACTTCCGGTGTATTACGCTCGACGTTGGCTAAATTTGTGAAGAACACAATACCTAATCTCCGGGTACTGTCTTACCAAGAAATCCCGGATGAAAAACAGATCAGAATTGTGCAAGCCGTGGGTAACTGATCTCACGCATCATTAATGGATTCATAGTTTGAAAATAAAGCGATTTTTTGCCAAAGACATGAGAACGGCGCTGCTCCAAGTGAAAGAGGAGTTAGGCGCGGAAGCGGTGATCATGTCAAACAAGAAAGTGGCTGGTGGAGTAGCGATTGTTGCGGCGATAGATAGTGAATCTAATCCGTCTCAAGCAAGCGCAGCGTCACAGCAAAATCGCGGTGCTTCTCAAACGAATCGCTATAACGAACATCGTCAAATGTCATCGTCTTCTGCTGATCGTTACCAAGATCGTCATTTAGATGAAGATAAAATTAGCCTGAACAGTAATAACAGTAACAATGAAAAAACAGGCTCAATGACGCAGCGATTCGCTAATATGCTTAAGCAATATAGCGGTGGTGCAGCAGATGCTGACGACCACGTAGCGGAAAATGAAGATTCGCTCTCTGCTTTGCTGCAACGCCAAAATAAGCATCGCGACGGCTACAACCAAGAAAAGCCAGCGCCATATCAACCAGATTCACCTTTGGCGAAGCTAATCGCACAGGACAATCGATTTGAACGTCCGACGCCCAAGCTGGACCCGACGCGCTATGACCGACGTCGCCCAAGTGATGAGCGTGACGAATCGGCCGATGAGCTAGAAAGCATGCGCGAAGAGATGACGTCAATTCGTCGTCTGTTGGAGCACCAAGTTTCTGGCCTGATGTGGCAAGAAGTAGAACGCCGTGAGCCGCTAAGAGCAATGCTGATTAAGCGCTTAGAGCGAATGGGCGTTTCTCCGGAGTTAGCAGACCAGATGGCCTGTTACATCCCGGAAGATACAAAGCCAGCGCGAGCGTGGAAAGCGTTATTGTCGCTGGTGGCGGACCAAATCAATATTCCTAAACAGGACATTTTAAAACGTGGTGGCGTAGTCGCATTGTTGGGTCCGACGGGGGTTGGGAAAACAACGACCGTAGCGAAACTCGCAGCACGCGCAGCCATGGAATACGGTGCCGACAATGTGGCCCTTGTGACAACAGATACATATCGCATAGGTGCACATGAGCAGCTCTCAATTTATGGAAGAATCATGGGTTGTCCCGTAAGAGTTGCTAAAGATTCTAACGAGTTAGCCGATGTTATATATCAGCTAAGAAACAGAAGACTGATTTTGGTCGATACGGCAGGGATGGGGCAACGAGATGTGAGGCTTTCCGAGCAGCTCGACACTCTAATGCAAGAGAGCGGAGAAGTGATTCACAGCTACCTTGTTTTGCCGGCTACCGCACAACGTCGTGTTTTACAAGAAACGCTGGATCACTTCCGACGTATACCACTTTCGGGTTGTATTATGACGAAGCTTGATGAGTCATTAAGCCTAGGCGAATTCATCAGTGTAGTGATTCAAAACGCAATGCCAGTAGCTTACATCGCTAATGGTCAGCGCGTACCAGAAGACATTGTGATAGCGCAACCAAAATATATGCTTGCGAAAGCAAATGAACTGTTAGAGAAGTCGACAGAGAACGAACCTCACTTTTGGAACAGTGACAGTGAAGGACTCTAAGGCGGCGGACTACTATGACTGAGAATATGATACACGATCAAGCAAGCGGCCTCCGTCGCTTAACACAACCATCGTTGACCAAAGTGATTGCTGTTACTGGCGGCAAAGGTGGTGTGGGGAAATCAAACGTAACACTGGGTCTGGCGATTTGTATGGCTCGCCAAGGCAAGAAGGTGATGGTTCTCGACGCTGATTTAGGTCTGGCCAATGTGGACGTGATGCTCGGAATTCGTGCAAAACGTAATCTAGGACATGTCTTAGCGGGTGAATGTGAGCTAAAAGATGCGATTGTCGAAGGGCCTTATGGTATAAAGATAATTCCTGCAACTTCTGGCACACAGAGCATGACAGAGCTTTCTCACGCTCAGCATGCCGGACTCATCCGAGCATTTGGTAGTCTTGAAGACGAAATGGATGTCCTGCTGATTGATACCGCTGCTGGTATCTCTGACATGGTAATCAGTTTTTCGCGAGCAGCTCAAGATGTGGTTGTAGTTGTGTGTGATGAACCGACGTCAATCACAGATGCCTATGCATTAATCAAGCTGTTGAGTAAAGAACACCAAGTTCAACGCTTTAAAGTTGTAGCAAATATGGTCAGAAGCTACCGTGAAGGGCGAGAATTGTTTGCAAAGTTGACACTAGTCACAGAGCGATTCTTGAATGTTAGCCTTGAACTCGTAGCATGTATTCCATTAGATGATAAAGTACGACAGGCTGTAAAAAGACAAAAAATTGTCGTTGATGCGTTCCCACGCTCGCCTGCCGCTTTAGCTATCAGCTCACTAGCAAACAAAGCGTTGACGTGGCCACTACCGAAAACACCAAGTGGACACTTGGAATTTTTTGTGGAAAGGTTGCTAAATCGTACCGAATTCGCAGAGGACCCTTTTGGTGAATAAAGCGATAACCTATGACCAACATGGCAAATTTAATAGCCAGCAGGCGTTCATTGAACGTTATTCAGTGTTGGTTAAGCGCATTGCTCACCACCTACTAGGCCGTTTACCGCCGAGTGTTCAGGTAGAGGATTTAATTCAGGCCGGCATGATCGGTCTTATCGAAGCTCAGCAGAATTATGATGGTTCTAAAGGTGCGAGCTTTGAAACTTATGCAGGTATCCGTATTCGTGGCGCAATGTTAGATGACATGCGTAAAGGCGATTGGGTACCGCGTTCTGTTCATAAAAATAATCGAGAGATTAACCAAGCGATTGCGGAGCTGGAAGGCGAATTAAATCGAGATCCTACTGATTCTGAAGTAGCCACGCATCTCGGTATGACACTGGATCAATATCATAGTGCTCTTACCGATATCAACTGCTCAAAATTAGTCGGTATTGAAGATTTAGGCGTTTCTGATGATGTGATTTCACCGGCGGATGAAACCGATGACAGCAACCCATTCAAAGGGGTAGTTGATGAATCATTTCGAAAAGCACTGGTTGAATCAATAAAACAGCTTCCAGAGCGTGAAGCTTTGGTTCTTTCGCTTTATTATGATGAAGAACTCAATTTGAAAGAAATTGGCGATGTGTTAGGCGTAAGCGAATCTCGCGTAAGTCAAATACTGAGTCAAGCGATGCAACGTTTACGTACCAAGCTCAGTGCGTGGACACAAAATGACTAAAAACACTGATTTTACGATTCAGTGGAGGCAATTTTGAATAAAAACATGAAGATCCTTATTGTTGATGATTTCTCAACAATGCGCCGTATTGTTAAAAACCTGCTTCGTGACTTGGGTTTCAATAACACTCAAGAAGCGGACGATGGTTTAACCGCATTACCAATGCTGAAAAAAGGTGACTTCGATTTTGTTGTAACTGACTGGAACATGCCAGGTATGCAAGGCATCGATTTGCTTAAACACATCCGCGCGGATGCAGAACTTAAGCATCTGCCAGTTCTAATGATCACGGCTGAAGCGAAGCGTGAGCAGATCATTGAAGCTGCTCAAGCAGGTGTAAACGGCTACATTGTTAAGCCATTTACTGCTGCAACATTAAAAGAAAAATTAGATAAAATTTTCGAGCGTTTATAACTCTCTCTTTCTCTTTGTTATTCGAGTCATTCATACCAATTATTAAATACCTATTAAATGACTCGTTTAGCGTTTTCAAAGTGATAAGAAGAACTAAACGTAAAAGGGTCTATTCAGAATGATCTCACTAGAGCAGGCGAAGTCACTCGTTCAAATGCTAGAAAACGGGGAACAAGACCAAGCCAATATGCTTGTTGCCTCGATCTACGAAGGTGCCGATAACCCAATGCTGCAAGAAATTGGAGCGTTAACTCGAGACCTTCACGAATCACTCAAGCAGTTCAGTCTCGATCAGCGCATGACCGAAATTGCGAAAGACGAAATCCCTAACGCTAGGGATCGTCTCAATTATGTGATCGAGAAGACAGAGCTTGCAGCCAACAAAACAATGGATGCGGTCGACTGCTGCCTTCCTATCGCTGACAACCTGCATGATTGCCTTCTAAAAGTTCGTCCTCAATGGAATGAACTCATGCACGGGCGCATAGAATTAAGCGAATTTAAAGCACTGTGCCACCGAATCGACGGGCTATTAGTGCAAGTCGAAGGTGACAGCACTGAATTGCGCGGCCAATTGACCGAAATTCTCATGGCGCAAGACTTCCAAGACCTAACTGGCCAAATCATTCGCCGCGTAATTACGTTGGTTAATGAAGTTGAAGGCCGCTTAGTGGAAATCCTAACCGTATTCTCTGGAAATAAACTTGAAGAACATATTCAAGTTTTGTCAGAACCGGCAGATAAAAAGAATACACAAACAAGCGAAGCCGAAGGCCCGATTCTTCATCCAGAACTGAGAGAAGATGCGGTTTCATCGCAGGACGAAGTCGATGACTTGTTGTCCAGTCTTGGATTTTAAAGGTAACGTATGAGCTACGATTTAGACGAAGATATTCTTCAGGACTTTCTCATTGAGGCTGGGGAAATTCTCGAGCTGCTTTCTGAGCAGTTGGTTGAATTGGAAAATAACCCAGAAGACAAAGACTTACTTAATGCTATTTTCCGCGGGTTTCATACCGTAAAAGGCGGTGCCGGCTTCCTTTCATTGGCAGAGCTAGTCGATACTTGTCATGGTGCGGAGAACGTGTTCGACGTTTTACGAAACGGTCAACGCACGGTAACGCAAAACTTAATGGATACGATGCTAAAAGCCTTGGATACGGTTAATACCCAGTTCCAGGCTGTTCAAGATCGTGAGCCGTTAGAAGCTGCGGACCCTGAGCTTCTTGAAGAACTTCATCGTCTATGCAAACCTGAGTCAGAAGATGAAGTAGCGGCAACCGTAGTTGAAGAACCAGTGGCTACTCCAGAGCCTATTATTCCCGAGCCTATCATCGAAGAACCTGCTGCGCCGTCAGCACCATCAAGTGTCGGCTCTGTTGATGAAATTACCCAAGACGAATTCGAAAAGCTACTTGATGAGCTTCATGGTAAAGGTTCAGCGCCAGGCACCTCAATGTCTGCGACACCTACAACGCCATCTGAACCGCCTCAATCGAGTGCACCATCAGTTGAAAGTGGTGATATCACTGATGATGAGTTTGAACGCTTACTCGATGAACTGCACGGTGTAGGAAAAAGCCCTTCTACGGCAGAGGCTGCTGCATCTGCATCCGTACCAGTAGAGCCACCTAAAGCGGCAGAGCCTTCCGCTCCAGTGGCATCTTCATCAAATCAAGACAGTGACTTAATGACGGACGAAGAGTTCGAAAAGTTACTCGATGAGCTACATGGTTCAGGTAAAGGCCCAACGCTAGAAGAATTGGACATGGCAACGAAGCCTGCTTCAGCAAACGTAGAGCAAAGCCCTGCGAAACCTGAGCCTGTTGCTAAGCCTGCACCTGTTCAAGCAGCGCCAGCACCAAAGCCAGAATCTAAACCAGTCGCGGTAAAAGAAGAAGCCAAAGCACCAGCGGTTAAAAAACCTCAGGCTGAAGCAACCGTTCGTGTTGATACCTCGACGCTTGATACCATCATGAACATGGTGGGTGAGCTCGTATTGGTGCGTAACCGTCTACTAAGCCTTGGTTTGAATAGCGACAACGAAGAGATGTCCAAAGCGGTCGCTAACCTTGATGTGGTAACTGCGGATCTACAAGGCGCGGTAATGAAAACGCGTATGCAGCCAATTAAGAAAGTGTTTGGCCGTTTCCCACGCGTTGTCCGTGACTTGGCTCGTAACCTAAATAAAGACATCGTGCTAGAAATGCGCGGTGAAGAAACCGATCTCGATAAAAACCTTGTAGAAGCATTGGCCGATCCGTTGATTCACTTGGTGCGTAACTCGGTTGATCACGGTATTGAAATGCCAGACGCACGCGCGAAGGCAGGCAAATCACGCACAGGTAAAGTGATTTTGTCAGCATCGCAAGAAGGGGACCATATTGAACTATCCATCGTAGATGATGGTGGCGGTATGGACCCGAACAAACTGCGTGGCATCGCGGTGAAGCGTGGCATGATGGATGAAGATGCGGCGGCACGTTTAACAGATAAAGAGTGCTTCAACCTTATCTTCGCACCTGGTTTCTCAAGTAAAGATAAAATTTCTGACATCTCTGGTCGTGGTGTGGGTATGGACGTGGTTAAGACGGCGATCAATACCTTAAACGGTTCAATCGATATCGATTCTGAGCTAGGCAAGGGCACTAAGATTACGATCAAAGTACCACTAACGTTAGCGATTTTACCGACTCTGATGGTTGGTGTTGGCGGTCATCCTTTTGCTCTACCATTGGCTTCGGTGAGTGAAATTTTCCACTTGGATCTTAGTCGTACAAACGTGGTAGATGGTCAGCTGACGATTATTGTGCGTGAGAAATCTATCCCACTATTTTACTTACAAAACTGGTTGGCATCCAAATCGCAAAACGTCCAAGAGCGTACTGGTCACGGTCACGTGGTGATTGTACAGATTGGTAACCAGCGCGTTGGTTTTGTTGTGGATACGCTTATTGGTCAAGAAGAAGTGGTTATTAAGCCACTCGATAATCTATTACAGGGCACTCCAGGTATGGCTGGTGCGACAATTACTAGCGATGGCCATATTGCATTAATTCTAGATGTGCCTGATTTACTTAAGCGATATGCTGCGGCTTCACGCCTTTAAGCAAAGCTGACGTTATTAAAAGGAATAAGATGGCGATTAAAGTACTAGTCGTTGATGATTCGAGTTTTTTCCGACGTCGCGTGAGCGAAATCATCAACTCAGAATCGCGCCTAGAAGTGATTGACGTTGCGGTAAATGGTAGAGAGGCGGTTGAGAAAGCCAAATCTCTCAAACCTGACGTCATCACGATGGATATTGAAATGCCAGTGATGGATGGCATTACAGCTGTACGTGAAATAATGGCCGCTGCTCCAACGCCAATTCTAATGTTTTCGTCCCTGACCCACGACGGGGCGAAAGCTACGCTTGATGCGCTAGATGCGGGCGCATTGGACTTCTTACCGAAAAAGTTTGAGGACATTGCGCGTAACCGTGAAGAAGCGGTGTCATTACTTCAACAGCGTGTGATTCAGATTGCCTCGAAGCGCGCTTTCATGCGTCGACCTATCGCTCGCCCAACAGCGAGTACCAGCACGACTACTCGATCATTAGGTTCAAGAACGGCTTCACCTGTGACTCCAACACCAACTCGACCTGCTGCGACAAAGTACCGTGCTTCTGGTAAGAAGTATCAACTGACGGCAATTGGCACATCAACAGGTGGCCCCGTTGCTCTACAAAAAATTCTGACGCGTTTGCCGATGAACTATCCGCATCCGATTGTATTGATTCAACACATGCCAGCAACGTTTACTGCTGCGTTTGCCAGTCGTTTGAACACCTTGTGCAAGATTCAAGTGAAAGAAGCACAAGATGGCGATGTGTTACAGCCCGGTGTGGCATACCTTGCACCAGGTGGGAAACAAATGATGGTGGATGGACGAGCGGGCGCTGCTCGTCTTCGCATTATTGATGGCGGCGACCGCATGAACTACAAACCATGTGTGGATGTGACTTTTGGTTCTGCCGCAAAAGTATATGGCGACAAAGTGCTCTCTTTAGTGTTGACAGGCATGGGTGCAGACGGTCGTGAGGGCGCTCGCATGTTGAAGTCTTCAGGCTCAACTATTTGGGCACAAGATGAAGAAAGTTGTGTTGTTTATGGCATGCCCCAAGCGGTTGCTAAAGCAGGCATTTCTTCAGAAGATTTACCGCTTGACCGCATTGCTGAACGCATGTTGGTGGAAGTTGGCCTAGCTTAGGATTCATCATGATTGTTTGGAGTGTAGCAAACCAGAAAGGAGGCGTGGGTAAAACCACCTCAACAGTGACATTGGCGGGCTTATTGAGCCAGAAAGGCCATCGAGTATTGATGGTTGATACTGATCCTCACGCCTCACTGACTACTTATCTCGGTTATGATCCTGATGCAGTAACTTCGAGCCTATTTGATTTATTCCAGTTGAAGACGTTTTCTCGTGAGACGGTTAAACCGTTGATTTTAGAAACAGAGCTGGAAGGAATGGATATCATTCCCGCGCATATGTCCCTTGCCACGCTTGATCGCGTAATGGGTAATCGCAGTGGTATGGGATTAATATTAAAACGGGCGCTGCAAACTGTCTCACAAGACTATGACTATGTGTTGATTGATTGTCCGCCAATCCTTGGCGTGATGATGGTGAACGCGTTGGCAGCCAGTGACCGAATTTTGATTCCTGTTCAAACAGAGTTTTTGGCGATGAAAGGTCTAGAGCGCATGATGCGTACGCTAACCATTATGCAAAAATCTCGCCCGGGCGGTTTCAAAGTGACTATCGTCCCAACCATGTACGATAAGCGCACGAAAGCGTCATTGCAGACATTGATGCAACTGAAAAAAGATTACCCAAATCAAGTGTGGACCTCAGCGGTGCCTATTGATACTAAGTTCCGCGATGCCAGTTTAAAGCACTTGCCAGCTTCGCATTTTGCATCTGGTAGCCGTGGTGTGTTTGCCTATAAACAGCTACTGATTTACCTGGAGAGGTTGGCGTTCGATGAGCAGTAATGATGTGCTGTCCAGTGAACAAGCACTTGATGACTACTTTAATGCATTACTGGATGATGAAACTGAAATAACGACTCTTGAGGAAGACCTTGACCTGTTGGCTCAAGAGGTATCATCTGCAGAGCCAGAGCCAGAGCCAGAGCCAGAGCCAGAGCCAGAGCCAGAGCCAGAGCCAGAGCCAGAGCCAGAGCCAGAGCCAGAATTACAGCTACAATACTCGGAGCCAGAAACGTACCAGTTTCAAGAAACATATCCGCCAGAGTTGGAAGCTCCAAACCTGGAAGATGTTCAAAGGCTATTAAGTCAGCTTGAAGCAAGCAACCCAGTGGCTGAGTTGGATATTGATAGTATTCTTGAACAAAATACGATTGATATTGCAGCAGAGATAAAAGCGGCTGAGCCTGAGGTACAAACCTTTAGTGAGGTGCCTGAGCTTCAGGGTGTTGAGGAAATACAGGACTGGGTGATTGATGAGCCAGTTTTTGAGGAAGCGCAACCAGAGGTGGATGAACCTCACGCAGTGATCGAACAAAGTATCAATATAGAATCGAACGTCGATACTGAACTCGAAACACAAGCAGATTCCGATATACCAACGGTCTGGGAAAGCACGAAGCGAAGTGAGGACTTCCAAGTTCTTTACTTTGATGTGAATGGTGTCACGTTTGCTGTACCTCTTGATGAGTTAGGTGGTATTCATCGCATTAGCGAGCTTAACCATTTGATAGGAAAACCCGCCTGGTATTTGGGGCTACAAACAAATCGCGAGCAACAGTTTGATGTCGTCGATACCGCGAAATGGGTGATGGCAGATAAGCTTCGTGATGATAGCTATAAAGATAACTACCAATATGTCGTCATGCTTGGTGAGAGCATGTGGGGGTTGGCCAGTAACCAATTAATGGGGACTGAAACGCTTAATATCGACAAGGTTCGCTGGCGTGAGCAGGCGGGTAAACGCCCTTGGCTAGCGGGCATGGTAAAAGAAAAAATGTGTGCCTTAATTCATGTCCAGGCGCTCATTGACATGCTAAACGCCGGTTTAGATGTCAAATCACTGAATTAGATTTAAGTCGGGAACGACATTAACGAGGATTAACTATGTCTCAAGCTTTTGAAGTAGAAGTGAAGAAAGATGCATCGAATGACGAAGTTCTTCAGTGGGTGACGTTCCAGCTAGAGGAAGAAACGTACGGCATCAACGTAATGCAAGTTCGTGAAGTACTTCGTTATACTGAAATTGCCCCTGTTCCAGGTGCACCAGATTATGTACTTGGTATCATCAACCTACGCGGTAATGTAGTTACTGTTATCGATACACGTTCACGTTTTGGCCTGATGGAAGGCGAAGTCACTGACAACACTCGTATTATTGTGATCGAGTCTGAGCGTCAAGTGATTGGTATCTTAGTAGATAGCGTGGCAGAAGTTGTTTATCTGCGTTCTTCTGAAATTGATACCACGCCTTCAGTTGGTACCGACGAGAGTGCGAAGTTCATCCAGGGTGTGAGCAACCGTGACGGCAAGCTTCTTATCCTTGTGGATTTGAACAAGCTGCTAACAGATGACGAGTGGGACGAGATGGCTCACCTTTAATGGCTGAATGATGATGGCTGAAGAGACTCTTTTATCTGCCCCATTCCTTGCGGGTGGCGTTGCTTTTATCGTGTTGGTATTGGTTGTTTTGCAACTGCGGATTCGCTCGGGGTTACAAAAGCAGTTAGATCAACGACGAGCTCAATCTCGACACGCAGATAAAGAAGTGCAAAAGTTGAGTAAGCAGTTACTCGAAGTGCGCTCGGTTGTTGTTGGTCTTGGACAAAAAGTGACCGAGCAACAAGACATTATTCAGCACTTAAACGAGAGAATTCGCGAACTCGAACACGCTGATACTGATGGTCGCTTGTACAGTCGCGCTTCTAAAATGGTACAGCTTGGCGCTGATATCAACGAGCTGATTGAAGAGTGCGAACTACCAAAAGCCGAAGCTGAGTTGATGCTTTCACTGCAGAAGAAACTGGCGGGGAAAGAGAAGATTCCACCATGAAGTGGTCAGCCATCAGATGACTCAGAATATCCAACGCGTGGACGTCGTCGACGCTAAAGGTTATCAAGCGAAAAAAAGAGGCGTTATTACGCCTCTTTTTTTGTTTTTAGCCTCTAATGCTCTTCTTAAATACAACCCTAGACAACCTTCAGTCGATCTTGCTCTTAGTTCTGGCCTCTCAAATTCAAAATGAGCGCTTATAACTACTTATAGTTAATTTTATTAAAGTGTGATGATTAATTAACAAAAATACATGAACTTACATGTAACCTAGCCCTCTTATCCTGTTTTGTCATAACTAAGCTGTGCTAATATAGCGGCTCGTTCATTTTTTAGTTGAAGCTCTATGTTAGAAGTGTCTAACCTGACAGCAATCCGTGATGAAAGGGTTCTGTTTGAAAACCTGCAGTTTGAAATTAAGCCTGGTGAATTGGTCCAGATCGAAGGGCGTAATGGTACTGGTAAAACTACATTGCTACGGATTGTGACAGGGTTAGGTGATAGAGAAGAAGGTGTCATTAAATGGAAAGGCGAAGAGGTTGAAAAATCTCGTGATGTTTTCCATCAAGATCTGCTTTTCTTAGGACATCAAACAGGAGTGAAACGAGAGCTTACCGCATTAGAAAACTTACGTTTTTATCAATCTATTCAAAATAATCGCTCTTCAGACGAAGAAATCTTTATCGCTTTGACTCAAGTAGGATTAGCTGGTCGAGAAGATGTGCCTGTAGCACAACTTTCCGCAGGTCAGCAACGACGAGTCGCATTGGCAAGGTTATGGCTCAGTAAGCAAATTTTATGGATCTTAGATGAGCCGTTGACTGCCATTGATAAGCAAGGTGTCAAGGTGCTTGAATCTTTGTTCGCAAGTCATGCTGATAATGGCGGTATTGTTGTGTTGACGACGCATCAAGATATGTTTGCGGACAGCCCGAAACTTAGAAAAATAAAGCTGGGTGACTGATATGATTTCCTCGATGACCACCATCATTCGTCGTGAGCTCCTAATCGCATTTCGCCGTCAGGCAGACATTCTGAACCCGCTGTGGTTCTTTATTATTGTCATTACTCTCTTTCCTCTGAGTATTGGACCAGAGCCTAATTTGTTAGCACGTATTGCAGCGGGCATCGTTTGGGTTGCCGCATTGCTGTCCGCCTTATTATCATTAGAGCGTCTATTTCGTGATGATTTTCAAGACGGTGCACTAGAACAAATGATGCTAATGCCGATTCCATTGCAACTTGTAGTGGTTTCAAAGGTCATAGCACATTGGTTGTTAACAGGGTTACCTCTGATTTTAATTAGCCCATTATTGGCGGTTTTACTTTCGCTCGACTTCAATACTTGGCTATCGGTTGTATTAACCTTGATGATCGGTACACCAACACTAAGTTTTATTGGCGCCATTGGTGTGGCGTTGACTGTTGGGTTGCAAAAGGGTGGCGTTCTTTTGAGTTTGCTTATTCTTCCGCTCTACATCCCAATTTTGATTTTCGCAACATCGGCAATTGATGCTGCCGCACTCGGTATGGCGTATAACGGTCAACTAGCGATTTTAGGTGCGATGCTAATGGGGGCGATGACATTAACGCCTTTTGCCATCAGTGCCGCATTACGAGTTAGTGTCAACTAACCCAATAAAGTGCCAATGAAGCGGCGCTTGATCAAAGAATTATTATTAAAGCACTGCTACGGTCTCAACCCTTTAGACAGTGTCCCTGAAGTAAGAGTGAGAACAAAACATGTGGAAATGGCTACATCCTTATGCCAAGCCAGAAGCAGCTTATCGTTTGAGTGGTAAGTTTCTGCCTTGGTTTTCTGTATTGGCCCTCGTATGCTTATCGGTTGGTACGGTTTGGGGGCTTGCATTTGCGCCTTCAGATTACCAGCAAGGTGACAGTTTCCGAATCATCTACATTCATGTCCCATCAGCTATTTGGTCTATGGGCGTTTATATGTCGATGGCGATCGCTGCATTTATTGGCCTAGTATGGCAAGTTCGCCTATCTGATATGGCGGCACTTGCGATGGCTCCGATTGGTGCAGTATTTACTTTTATTGCTCTACTTACAGGTGCTGTTTGGGGCAAGCCTATGTGGGGCACTTGGTGGGTATGGGATGCCCGTCTTACATCTGAATTGATTCTGCTATTTCTCTACCTTGGTGTGATTGCGCTCTACCATGCGTTTGACGATCAAAAAACCGCTGCAAAAGCCGCTGGTATCTTAGCGATCGTAGGCGTAGTAAACCTACCTATCATTCACTTTTCCGTGGAATGGTGGAACACGCTTCATCAAGGTGCGACGATCACGAAATTTGAACAACCTTCTATTTCATCCGACATGCTTTGGCCGTTATTGCTGAACATCTTTGGCTTTGCGTTCTTCTTTGGTGCCGTGACGATGGTCCGTTTTCGTAACGAAATCATCAGTAAAGAAAGTCACCGCCCTTGGGTGCGCAAACTCGCAACAGAACAAACTCAGTGAGGTAACTGATTATGCATTTTGAATCTCTGAGCGACTTTTTTGCCATGGGTGGCTACGCATCATACGTATGGAGTGCGTTTGGTATTACTTTCTTATCCATGCTGATTCTTCTGATCACTAGCCTTCGCCGCGGTGATGCATTATTGAAAGAAGTGAAAGCAAAAATTGACCGTCAAGCTCGTATCGACGCAGCGAAGAACATGGAGAACACCTTATGAACCCGAGACGTAAAAAGAGGCTAGGTATTGTACTAGCGATCTTTATCGGTATTAGTGCCACCATTGGTTTGATACTTTATGCGCTTAACCAAAATATGGACCTTTTCTACACTCCAACGGAATTGGTTAATGGTAAGCCAGATGGCACCAAGCCAGAAGTAGGCCAGCGTCTGCGTATCGGTGGAATGGTGGTTGTGGGCTCAGTTCGTCGAGATCCTAATTCTTTGAAAGTGAGTTTTGACCTGCACGATGTCGGTCCGAAAGTGACGATTACCTATGACGGTATTCTTCCTGACTTGTTCCGTGAAGGGCAGGGTATTGTTGCTCAAGGTGTACTGAAAGATGCCACAACAGTTGAGGCATTTGAGGTCCTAGCGAAGCACGATGAAGAATACATGCCACCAGAAATTGCAGAAGCGATGAAGAAAACGCATGAACCGCTTCAATACAGCACCGAACAGAAACAAGGAAGCGGCCAATGATTGCTGAAATCGGTCACTTTGCTCTCATTCTTTCGCTTGCAATGGCAGTGCTGTTGAGCGTATTGCCATTGTGGGGAGCATCGAATAATAACACCATGCTCATGAACACAGCGCGACCGCTATCTTGGTCTATGTTCCTGATGCTGTTGTTCTCTTTCGCCATTTTATGTTGGGGATTTTATACCAACGACTTCACGTTACAGTATGTAGCGAGCAACTCGAATAGTCAGCTTCCTTGGTACTACCGTTTAACCGCAGTATGGGGTGCGCACGAAGGTTCACTGTTGCTATGGGTTTTAATCCAAGCTGCTTGGACTGTCGCTGTAGCGACGTTTAGTCGTGGTATGCCGCAAGAGTCGGTTGCACGTGTACTTGCTGTTATGGGCATGATCTCAGTGGGTTTCCTACTGTTTATCATCTTAACGTCAAATCCATTCCTACGTACGTTACCGTTCTTCCCGGTTGACGGACGTGACTTGAACCCTCTGCTTCAAGACCCTGGTTTGATTGTTCACCCGCCAATGCTTTACATGGGCTATGTTGGTTTCTCGGTTGCATTCTCTTTTGCGATCGCATCCCTAATGACCGGACGCCTTGATACGGCTTGGGCTCGTTGGTCTCGTCCTTGGACAACCGCTGCATGGGTATTTTTAACACTTGGTATCGCACTAGGTTCTTGGTGGGCTTACTACGAACTTGGCTGGGGTGGCTGGTGGTTCTGGGACCCAGTAGAAAACGCATCATTCATGCCTTGGTTAGCGGGTACCGCATTAATGCACTCTCTTGCCGTGACAGAAAAACGCGGCACATTTAAAGCGTGGACGGTACTATTGGCAATCTCTGCATTTTCGTTGAGTTTGTTGGGCACCTTCTTAGTCCGTTCCGGTATTTTAGTATCGGTGCACGCGTTCGCGTCTGACCCGTCGCGCGGTATGTTTATTCTAGGCTTCCTCGTTTTCGTTATCGGCGGCTCTTTATTGCTGTTTGCCGTAAAAGGGGCAGCAGTGCGTGTACGAGGTAACTTCGACTTAGTCTCACGTGAAAATGCGCTCTTAGCCAACAACGTATTACTTATCGCCGCTCTTGTTGTGGTGTTAGTGGGGACACTGTTGCCGCTCGTACACAAGCAGCTTGGTTTGGGGTCGGTCTCTATCGGTGCGCCATTCTTTGACATGCTATTTGCGTGGTTAATGATGCCATTTGCTTTTCTGCTTGGTATTGGTCCTCTTATTCGCTGGAAGCGAGACAGTTTATCTAAACTTGTGAAACCAATGCTCGTTTCAGGTGTTCTTGCTTTCGCCTTGGCCGCGCTATGCGTGTACCTATTTGCCGATTTCTTCTCAACCATGGCTTACATTGGTTGGGTGATGGCGATTTGGATTATTGCGATGCATGGCTTTGAACTGTACGAGCGCGCAACGCACCGTCATAGCTTTAGTGAAGGTGTTCGCAAGCTGCAACGTAGCCACTGGGCAATGATGTTGGGTCATGTTGGTCTGGCGGTATCTGTTATCGGTATTGCGATGGTACAGAACTACAGCATCGAGCGTGATGTACGTTTAGCACCTGGCGAACACTTCCAAATTCAAGGCTATGATTTCTACTTCTCAGGCTTGCGTGATAAAGATGGTCCAAACTACGATGGCTACATCGCAGACTTTGAGATCACACACGATGGCAAATACGTGAATACGCTTCACGCAGAGAAGCGCTTCTACCGTACGGCTAAGTCTATGATGACTGAAGCAGCCATTGACCGTGGTATTAGCCGCGACTTATACATTGCAATGGGTGAACGTTTAGACGACAACCGATCTTGGGCTGTTCGTATTTACTATAAACCGTTCGTTCGTTGGATTTGGGCTGGCTCTTTGATTATGGCATTAGGCGGCGCACTAGCGATTTCTGATAAACGCTACCGCTTCCGTAAATCGCCGAAGAAAAATGCGAAGTCAAAAGAGCAGGAGGCATAACATGAATAAGAAAATCTTATTTATTCCGCTTGTCGCTTTCATGATTCTAGCGGGCATTTTCGCAACCCAATTAATGCGTAACCAAGAGGGCGATGATCCAACTAAATTGGAGTCGGTTTTGGTTGGCAAGCCAGTTCCTGAGTTTCATTTAGAAGACCTGGCTGAGCCTGGAAAACAGTACGACCAATCAATTTTTAAAGGTGAACCGTTGCTCTTGAACGTTTGGGCAACGTGGTGCCCAACGTGTTATGCAGAGCATAAATACCTAAACGAATTGGCGGGTAAGGGCGTTAAGATCATCGGTATGAATTACAAAGATGATCGTAATAAAGCAATAGGTTGGCTGAATGATCTCGGCAACCCGTACTTGATCAGCCTATTTGATGGCAGTGGTATGCTTGGCCTTGACCTTGGCGTTTATGGTGCTCCAGAAACATTCATTATTGATGCAAATGGTGTGATTCGCTATCGCCATGTAGGGGATGTAAACCCACGTAATTGGTCAGAAACACTGGAGCCGCTTTACAACAAATTGGTTGAGGAGGCGAAGCAATGAGAAAGCTAATTCTTGCCGTTTTTGCTGCGATGACATTATCTCTTGCTGCTCATGCGGCCATTGAAGTGTACGAGTTTGATAATTTGGAACAAGAACAGCAGTTCAAAGAGTTAAGCCATACGCTCCGTTGCCCTAAATGTCAGAACAACACGATCTCGGATTCTAACGCTGAACTTGCTCAGGACTTACGCCATAAGGTGTACGAAATGACCAAAGAAGGTAAGTCCAAAGATGAGATTGTTGATTACATGATCGCCCGTTACGGTAACTTCGTGACTTACAACCCACCATTTACGGTCGCGACTGCGATTTTGTGGCTAGGGCCACTCGCTGTAGTACTGGGTGGTTTTGGTTTGATTGTACTGCGTAGCCGTAAATCTAAAGTTAAGGCAAAAGCGAGCAGTGACGAGCAATGGGATGAGCAAAAAGAAGCTCGTTTAAAAGCATTGCTTGAAGAAGAGAACAACGGAGATAAGAAGTAATGACACTATTTTGGATTTCCACCGTTGCTCTCACGCTTATTGCTTGTGCGCTGGTGGCTTTGCCGCTGCTTAAACAAAAAGCGAACAATGATGATGTGTTACGCGATGAGCTCAACAAGGCATTTTATAAAGACCGACTATCTGAGCTTGCAGAAGAAACTGACGAAGGTCTGGTTGAAAGTGAAGACGAACTGATTTCTGATCTAAAGCAATCACTGCTTGACGATATCCCTGGTGATAAAGCGCAAAAAGAAACCAAGGTTTCTCCAATCGCGGTTTTAGTTCCATCGGTAATTCTGACGGTGGTGCTGAGCTATGGTTTGTATTATAAATTTGGCGCGTCAGACGATATTGTTCAATGGCAAGAAGTGTCTGCAAATCTACCTGAGTTATCGAAAAAGCTGATGTCGGCTTCTTCTGAGCCGCTGAGTGACGATGAAATGGCGGATTTGACCCTAGCCCTTCGAACTCGCTTACATTACCAGCCGGAAGACTCGACAGGTTGGTTACTGCTAGGTCGTATTGCGTTAGCAAATCGTGATGTCACCACAGCTATCGATGCGATGGAAAAATCGTACCGCCTAGAGCCAAAAGATCCTGATGTGATGTTGGGTTATGCACAAGCTCTGATGCTGTCTCAAGAGGAAATGGATCAAGCGACGGCTCGCTCATTACTCGGCAAGCTGATGCAGCAAGACTATGTCGATCTGCGTGTGTTTTCTTTGTTAGCGTTCGATGCGTTTGAGCGTCAAGACTTCCCGGCTGCCATCAAGTACTGGGGAATCATGCAGCAAATGATTGGTCCAGAAGATAGTCGCTACGAGATGTTGTCACGCAGTATTGAGAGTGCTCGTAAGCAAATGGGCGAAGCGGTTTCACCGGATAAGAGTGTAGCTGTGACAATTAATGTGGCACCAAATGCTCAGTTGGATCCAAACGCAGTTCTGATTGTGTCAGTACATCGTTCAGATGGCTCCCCAATGCCTGTGGCTGCTGCTCGTTATCCGCTAGGTACTTTCCCTCGCACAGTCGTATTAGATGATGGCAATGCCATGATGCAAGGGCAAAAGTTATCTACACTCGATAAGCTAATCGTCCGTGTGCGTGTAGATTCTGACGGTAACGTAGCAACGCGTGATCAAGATTGGCACGGAGAAAGTGACGTCGTTGAATTTGGCGCACCAGTAGAAGTGACCATTGATCAGCAGTATTAATTGTTAACATCTGTCTCTGAAACATGACAACGAGGTAGAGTCAGTTGCCTTTAGTGGTATGACTCTAAACGATCGAGTAGAATACCGAAGGCCAGCGATTGCTGGCCTTTATTTATTCCCATATCTGAGTCATCTTTACTATGTATCCTGCTCAACATACGTACAATGGTTAATCGGGGTGACTTAGGTACATTAATAGTCGTTATGGAAAATAAAATGTATAACAAGGGTAAATCTACCTTCTTGTTGCTGTTAGCCGTTGGACTGGTTGGCTGTTCAAGTGCGCCTGATGAAGCAGTAACAGGACAAGAAACAAATCAAACGACTTCTGATGTGTATGACCCGTTGGAAGGCTTTAACCGAACCATGTGGGAACTCAACTACGAATATTTAGATCCGTATTTGGTTCGTCCTGTATCACTTGCGTATGTAGAATACACGCCAGTTCCTATTCGTTCTGGTATCGCTAACTTCTTATCGAACTTAGATGAGCCAGCAAGCATGGTTAATAACTTAATCATGGGTAATGGTACGAAAGCCGTGGACCACTTTAACCGTTTTTGGATTAACTCGACGTTCGGTATTTTCGGTTTATTCGATATTGCAAGTGCCGCGGGTATTACGAAGTACGACGAGAAAGCGTTCAGTGATGCAGTAGGCCACTATGGTGTTGGAAATGGTCCTTACTTCATGGTTCCAGGTTATGGTCCGTATACCTTACGTGAAGTGACAGATACCGTAGATAGTACGTATTTACCCCTCTCTTATCTCAACTTCTGGGCGAGTTTGGGTAAGTGGGCGTTTGAAGGAATGGAGAAGCGTGCTTTATTAGTACCGCAAGAAGCGCAGCTAGACTCGTCGCCGGATCCATATATTCTAACTCGCGATGTTTATATCCAGCGTCAAAACTTTAAAGCAGAAGTTGAAACGGTAGAAGAAGTTAACATCGAAGAAGAAGAGTATTTAGATGAATATCTAGAAGACTTTTAAGCGTTGTTCTTCACAATAGAGAAATGAAAAAAGGCTTAGCTGATGCTAAGCCTTTTTTGTATTTTGCAGCTTGGTTAGAAACGGTAGTTTGCTTGAACACCGATTAGCCAAACATTACCCGTAGTTTCGCCTACAAATTGGCCGCCGACTTGTTCTGCAGTGTCGTCTGACTTGTAACCACGAGACTCAACGATTGGTGCGTCTTTCGCAAAAATATAGGTGAAGCCAGCGTCTAGGCTGAAGTCTTTCGTCCAATCGTACGTTGCGCCAATACTTAGCCAAGTACGGTCAGTTTCTGGAATAGTAATCGTGCGGTTTTTGTCGCTTACCGCTGAAGTATCGTATGCAATACCAGTGCGTAGCGCTAGCTTAGGATCAAGCTGGTAAGTAGCACCAACAGCAAAGCGATAGTTGTCTTCCCAGTTTTCTACTTTAACCATATGCGTGCCAGCAGTATTTAGACGTGCTTCCAATTTCTCGAAAGAGCTCCAATCCGTCCAGTTAACGCTTGCGTGTAACGCAAGTTGGTCTGTTACTTGGTGGAAGCTTGCTAACTCAGCCGTTGCAGGCAGGTTTAGATACATGTAGCCGTTGTCGCGTTCAGAAGTACCGAAGCCAAAACCAAGACCTTCAGCATGGCCTTCAAGCTTTAGTTCAACTTCAGATTTGTACGCGAAGCCGATACGGTTATTTTCATTGATCTGCCATGCTGTACCAACTTGCCAGCCCCAAGCGGTATCGTCACCTTCCATGTATTTTAGAGCGGTACCTTGAGGAACACTGATTGGTTGATTAGTTTCAGGATTTAACCCTACAACGTTATTCTTAGGAGCTGCTGCGCCAAAGCTGCCTTCGCCGATGATGTAACGGATACCACCACCAACGCTGATTGATTCATTGACTTTGTAAGCTGCGTTCAAGTTCGCTTCCATTGTCGTTACGCTTGCTTCGTTACCGAAGTGCGAGGCACCAAAGCCTTTACCTAAATCGGTTTCCATGCCGTAGTTGGTGCCAAATGCCAAACCAATCGCGAATTTCTCATTATATTGGTGTGATAGGTAGAAGTTTGGAATGATTGCATCATGTGCGAAGTCATCTGAAGATGCAGAAGAAGTGCTACCGTGGAAGTTTACATCACCTTCAATATCAATATTTGGGTTCACATAGATTGCACCAACGGACACTTGAGTGCCTTCCAAATAAGTTAGCATTGCTGGGTTACGCCATTGTGCACTTGCGTTGTCAGCCATTGCAGCTTCACCAGCATATGCTCGACCTAGGCCTGTTGCAGAATATTCAGCAAGTTGGAAACCTGCTGCGTTAGCCATGCCCGTTGCGCCAAGTAGGCTTAATGCCACTGCTGTTGATAGAAGAGTCTTGTTGGTTTTCATTCGAATGTTCGCTGATTTATTTATAACGTGGGACGAAAGTTTAAAGGTAGAGTTTTTACTTTAGAAATGAAAATCCAGTATAAGTAGTCATTTGGAATATTATGCTTCCAAGTGTTGATTGGGTGGTTTAATTATCTAACTGTGAAAGGCTTGTAAACGGAATTCAGCGAACAGCTGTGCGTCCTAATTGTGAGATTTAGATACACGTGTTCACTCAAATTGAGTGGGCAATAAATCGCAGATATGAAAAAAGGCTGGAAATCCAGCCTTTTATATAAAGTATTTTTCTACTAACTAACAGCGAAGCGTTTAGAAGCTACGGCTGTATTGTAAGCCGAATAGAATAGCATCAGCGCGTGTTGTTGCTGACAAGCTCGAGATATTTTGAGGGCTTTGAGCGTCACTTGGGTTGTACATTGGGTTAGGTGTTGATTCATTTACCTCAACATCTTTACCCATTAGGTACGTAAAGCCAAAGTCGACATTTGATTTACTATCAATGTGATAAGTAAAGCCGGTAGAGAACCATTGGCGATCTGAGTCAGGAACGGAAACAGACGTTAAGTCAGCTTGGGCGCTCGTGTCGTACATGTAACCAGCACGAAGTGTCCAGTTATTACTTAGGTAATATGTACCACCAATCGAGTAGTGCCAACCATCTTGCCACTGGTACTGTTTATCGTACGATGAGCCAAGAGGAGAGCCTTTTAAGTTAGAGAATTCAATTTGATCGAAAGTTTCCCAGCCAATGTATTGGATGCTGTAGTGTACAGCAAACTTAGTGTCTTGAATTTTGTGGAAGCCGGAGAACTCGGCCATATCTGGTAAAGGTAGTGTGATTTTTTGACCTTTATCGTCTTTTGCTTCCATTTCTGGACTATGACGGTATGCAAGACCAAATCGATTGTTTTCATCTAGCTCGTACACAGTACCAACATTGAAACCTACAGCCCAACCATCAGCTTCGTCTACATCGACGAGTGTGCCTATTGCAGCATGTTCACGCTTCATTGTACCTTGGCCGTAGATTAAATCTAAACCAGCACCAAAGCTCCATTGTTCATTGAGACGGTAAGAACCTGCAAGGCCAAAGTTTACGCTCTTAACATCAGTTAAGCCGCCATATTCTTTTGCCGCAAAGCTATTGTCGAATTCTGTTTTAGTACCGAAATTAGAGTATGCGTTTACGCCCCATGCAAACTTGTCATTTACAGGAACGATTAGATGAATGTTCGGTGCAATAGAAGTATTGCCAGCGTCGTCATAGTTTGAGTCGACAGGCTTGAACAGTGTTGGTGCTACTTGGCACGTTGAACCACAATATTTCGCATCTTTCACTTCAATCATTGAAGTAATGCTTTCGAAACCTAGCGAAAGTTCCATTTTATCAAACAGAGCCATTGCTGCTGGGTTACGAGCCATTACTGCTGCATTATCTGCGATTACTGCATCACCAGCAAATGCACGGCCGATGCCAGTTGCTGATTGAGCGTTGATTTGGAAACCCGCTGCCATCGATTGACCTGAGGCAAAAGCTACCGTTACTGCTAGGAGAGTCTTTTTAAACAGACGCGTGTTCTGAGTCATTTGTTTTTCCTTATTAGATTCGTCTCTTTGGACGATAAATTGAGCTTTTGCTCAGTGGCGCAGATAGTAGTATCAATAATTGCTTGGACAAATCCGACCATTGGATAAAATTGAATAAAAATTGCAGAAATGATGTCTAAAAGACGGGAAATTGCACTTAAAATGCATAATTTAGAGTTTAAGCTCTAAATGGTATAGCGATGGTGAATGTTTTGCGTTCTATTTATACAAAAATGCCGCTAAATAAGATCATTTAGCGGCATTTAACCTTTTGAAGACTGGAAATCGTCGAAGTTGTTACATCGGCTTAATCATTGATGCAAGAGTCGTAGCGAGCGCATCAATATTTTCACCTTCTTCCCCGACTAAAATCAGGCTTGAACTCCCGACGGGCTGAACGATTCCGGTCATGCCATCCTTATTAAAGTCGGTACTTTGTTCGCTTGGAATACCAGTAATAAATAACGTTACTTTACCTTTTGGACCTTGGAACACCATATGCACCGCATTGGATTCACCAAAACCGCAGTGGTTTAGGTAGTAAACGTGATATGGAAAGTTTTCACTAAACTGGTAATGAAATGGCGACATTTTCGCATTAATTTGCGAGCTCGGTACATCCTCATCAAGATGACGAACAAACGGTTCTTCATGAATAACGTGTTTCATCGCGGTATCCGCTAAACTGGCTTGTGCTGGAGACACCAAAACATTTCCCCAGTTTACTTGGCCAACTAATAACCCTGCGGTGAACGCAATAGAAGCGGCAAGTGCCATTGCTTTGCGGACAAAGTTTGGTCTTACGACCTTCTCTTCATCAAGTGCACTCGACGTCTGGCTAAATAAAATCTTATCTGCGAGATCTTCGGGTACATCCACATTCATGGCTTGTTTAATTTTTACATCGAGATCCAAAACGTCATCAACAAACTTATTGTTGGCGTCGCTACCAGCTAAAGCTTGCAGAATCTCTTCATCCTTTTGTTTTGGATCCGACAAAATACGACGACGAAATTCTAAATCATCCATTCTTTTGTCCTCTCTTGGTATCTTGAGAATCCAACATCTCTTTAAGTTGATTACGAGCGCGAAATAGTCGAGTCATCACTGTGTTTTTATTTAAATCAAGAATGTCACCAATTTCTTCTCCACTGAAACCACCAACAACTTGGAGAAATAAAGGCTCACGATATTCAACATCGAGCTTCATGATCTGTGCCTGCAGCCATTCTTGCTGATGATGTGAGTCATCGCTGACTTTAGCATCATTGCCGTAATCATCGATATCAACTAAATCAAATTGTTTACGTTCGAAGCGGCGCGCATTTTCTCGTCTCAATATTGTGATGAGCCAAGACTTGGCAGCTTTTTCGTCTTGGAGGCTATCGAGTGACTTCCAAGCTCTAAGACAGGTTTCCTGAACTAGATCTTCCGCGACCGCTTTATCTTTGCACAACCAATATGCGTAGCGGTACAAGTCACGATGATACCCTCGGACGAGCGCTTCGTATTTTCTTTGCTTGTCCATATCAGAGTTGACCGGACTGTTGGAATTTTTCTTTCCAAACATTTTTAATATGGCCACAGGAGCCTCCATCCTCGCTCTGTGAGTTTCTTATTTGTTCTGAGCATGACTTTACTTGCTTCATCGCTTAGCGGTTTTGGTTGCAGGATTTGTCATGCAACCCCTTTGACACAATAAGCCATGTGGTTACCTAAAAGTGTATACGCAAATGTCAGATATCATCGAACACGAATTGATATATATTGTTAACAATATCATCATTAGTAATCAATGGCTTGGATAAGTTCACTCGATGGAGCATTAAAAGGGACTTCTGATGGTGGATTCTTGAATTGTTTTGAATCAATAATCGCTTTAGGTGAGCTTAAAACTCGTAAAATCACTATAAAATTGATCTATTTCAAAATATCAAGCAGTGAAGGGGTTATAGTACACCTTGTCATCTCGTTAGTCATTGCGACTAACATGTTGAGCAAGATGACACTTCCTTTTGAAGGCTGACTTTACTTTCTCCTAATCAGGAAACTGATTACTTTTCAATTGGCGTAAGTTAATTGTTTTATAGATATTCCGACCACACAGTTATGTGTGGTTTTTTTTTGCTTCGATTTTACTTTCCGTATACCTCTTACCGTTTTAACTCTCTATAGTTAACCATTAGTAATCGCATAAGAATCAAAGAAGTAGAGTAATTGAACTACTTGCTTCACGTTTATTTAAACGCACGTTTGATAAATTTAACAAATTCATTACAATGCATCAGGTCAGACCTCTTGTATTTAAGGAGAAACAATGGGCAAGCAGGAAGTAAAAACACGCAATGGTGAGCGTGTCGCTATTGTCGCGGGGCTTCGAACTCCCTTTGCTCGTCAAAGCACGGAATTTAGCCAAGTGCCAGCGGTCGATTTAGGGAAAATGGTAGTAAGCGAAATGCTTGCTCGAACAGATATTGATCCGAAGCTAATCGAACAAGTGGTATTTGGACAAGTAGTACAAATGCCTGAAGCGCCAAACATCGCACGAGAAATCGTGTTAGGCACTGGTATGAACATCCATACTGATGCATACAGTGTGACTCGAGCGTGTGCGACGAGTTTTCAAGCGGCGGTTAATGTCGCAGAAAGCATCATGGCGGGAACCATCGATATTGGTATTGCTGGCGGTGCAGACTCTTCTTCCGTCCTGCCTATTGGCGTATCAAAGAAACTGGCCGCTAATCTGCTTGCTCTTAGTAAGACAAAAACAATGGGTCAGAAGCTTAGTATCCTCAAAAACTTGAGCTTTAAAGACCTGATGCCAGTGCCACCAGCAGTAGCAGAGTACTCTACGGGTTTATCCATGGGACAAACTGCAGAGCAAATGGCTAAAACACATGGTATTTCTCGCGCAGAACAGGATGCGCTTGCACATCGTTCTCATACGCTGGCTTCTCAAGCTTGGAAAGAAGGAAAAATCCAAGATGAAGTGATGACGGCTTTCCCTGAACCATACAAAAAGTGGATTTCGGAAGACAACAATATCCGTCATGACTCAACGGTTGAGGGATACGCGAAATTGCGACCTGCGTTTGATCGTCAGTATGGCAGTGTTACGGCTGCGAACAGTACGCCATTGACTGATGGTGGTGCGGCAGTGATGTTGATGCGAGAAGGTAAAGCGAAAGAGCTCGGAATGGAGGTTCTTGGTTACATCCGAGGTTATGCATTCTCTGCTATCGGCGTGGAAAAGGACATGCTGATGGGGCCGACTTATGCCACAGCGAAAGTGCTTGAAAATACAGGCTTGGAACTGTCAGACCTGACGTTGATCGACATGCACGAGGCCTTTGCTGCTCAAGCATTGGCGAATGTGAAGATGTTTGCTTCCGATAAGTTTGCTCAAGAAAACCTTGGTCGCTCAAAAGCGATTGGTGAAATTGACATGGATAAGTTCAACGTGCTTGGCGGATCAATTGCTTATGGTCACCCATTTGCTGCGACTGGTGCGCGTATGATGACGCAAACCCTACGAGAGCTAAAACGCCGTGGCGGTGGTATTGCATTGAATACCGCATGTGCTGCTGGTGGTCTTGGTGCGGCAATGATTCTGGAGGTTGAGTAATGAGCGAGCAAAAAGCATTTAGTCTAAAGGTTGATGAGCAAAATATTGCTTGGTTAGCAATTGATGTTCCTAATGAAAAAATGAATACGCTGCAGGCGGCTTTTGCTGACGAAATGAAAGAAATTTTTGCTCAGCTAAAAGACTCCAGTGGTATTAAAGGGATGATCATCCACTCCCTAAAACCGGACAATTTTGTTGCGGGTGCTGATGTTCGAATGCTAGAAGCATGCACCACAGCAAGTGAAGCGGAAGCCTTAGCAAGGCAAGGTCAGGAGTTGTTCCAGCAGCTATCGGACTTACCTTATCCTGTCGTTGCGGCTATTCATGGCCCATGTTTGGGCGGTGGTTTAGAACTGGCTCTTGCATGTGATTATCGTGTTTGTACGGATTCTGACAAAACGCGTTTAGGTCTGCCAGAAGTACAACTTGGTTTATTGCCAGGTTCTGGTGGTACTCAGCGTCTGCCACGTTTGATTGGCCTGTTACCGTCGTTGGACTTGATCCTGACGGGTAAACAACTTCGTGCGAAGAAAGCTAAAAAATTGGGCGTTGTGGACGCCTGTGTGCCTGACACCATTTTGCTCGACGTAGCAAAACAGTTTATCGACAAAGGTAAAAACAAGGGCACGAAAAAGCTATCGACGAAAGAAAAGGTGATGTCTGGTAGCGGGCTAGGGCGCAAGTTTGTATTTGAGCAAGCTGCGAAGAAAACGAATCAAAAAACTCGCGGTAACTATCCAGCAACGGTTGCAATTCTAGAAGTTATTCAACATGGCTTAGAGAAAGGCTTCGCTAAAGGTCAAGAACTTGAAGCGAAGCGCTTCGGTGAGCTTGTGATGAGCTCAGAGTCAAAAGCGCTCCGTTCGATCTTCTTTGCCACAACAGAAATGAAGAAAGAAAATGGCACGGATGCGAAACCAGCACCAGTTCATAAAGTTGGTGTGCTTGGTGGTGGTCTGATGGGCGCCGGAATCAGCCATGTGTCTGTTGCAAAAGCAAAAGTACCTGTTCGCATCAAAGACGTTAGCAACGATGGCGTTTTAAATGCGCTCAACTACAACTACAAGTTATTTGAGAAACAGCGCAAACGTCGCATTCTATCCAAGGCCGATCTGCAAGCGAAAATGCTGCAACTGTCTGGTGGTGTCGATTTTACCAGTTTTAATCATATTGATGTCGTAATTGAAGCGGTTTTTGAAGACTTAGATCTTAAGCAAAAAATGGTGGCGGACATTGAAGCAAACGCTAAGACAGAAACTATCTTTGCGACCAATACTTCTTCGTTGCCTATCCACAAAATTGCAGAAAAAGCAGAGCGTCCAGAAAACGTAGTTGGTTTGCATTACTTCAGCCCAGTAGAAAAAATGCCTTTGGTGGAAGTGATTCCGCATGAAACGACGTCAGATGAAACCGTTTCAACAGTTGTTGCACTTGCTAAGAAGCAAGGTAAAACCCCGATCGTAGTGAAAGACAAAGCGGGCTTTTACGTGAACCGCATTCTTGCGCCATACATGAACGAAGCGGCGCATATTTTGTTGGCTAACGAACCGATCGAAAAGATTGATACGGCGTTGCTTGACTTTGGTTTCCCTGTCGGCCCGATTACCTTACTGGATGAAGTCGGTGTCGACATTGGCGCGAAAATTATGCCGATTCTGGTTAATGAGTTAGGTGACCGATTCAAAGGCCCGGATGTGTTTGATATCTTGTTAAATGATGGACGTAAAGGACGCAAGAGTGGTAAGGGCTTTTACACTTACAAGGGCAAGAAGAAAGATGTCGACAAATCGATTTACAAACTGCTTAAGCTCGACCCTGAATCTAAGCTAAGCGATAACGATATTGCGTTGCGCTGTGTGCTGCCAATGTTGAATGAAGCGGTACGTTGTTTGGATGATGGCATCATTCGCTCGCCACGTGACGGTGATATTGGCGCGATATTTGGTATTGGTTTCCCACCGTTCTTGGGTGGTCCGTTCCGTTACATGGACCAATTTGGCATTAAAGAGCTCGTAGAGAAAATGAATGAGTTTGCATCGAAGTATGGCGATCGTTACGCGCCATGTGATGGTTTGCTTACTCGAGCTGGTGAAGGGACAACGTTCTATTAAACGTTGCTTCGGTAGAGAAAAAGGCTTGCCAGTGGCAAGCCTTTTTCATAAAGAAGAAATGGTTACTTCTTCTTGTCTTTCTTATCTTTATTGTGGCCTTTACCTGGGTTGTCGTCCCCGTGAACGCTGCTGTTACCTTTTTTGTCTTTATCATTCCACTGCTTTGAAGAGCAATCATCTGATTTGATGGATACATTGTCTCCGCTAAGGCGCACACAGTCGTCACTTAATTCGAAGCCATCGCCTTTGACTGAGATTTCAGCGTAAGCAGATGCCAATGGCAGTATAAGAGCCACAAGTAAAAGTGCTTTTTTCATGATTACCTCATTAAGTTATTTTTAGTGCGGTAATTAGAGATAAGCCGCAATGGCGTAATTTCAATTTTCTGCCAATTATGGTGCCGATTCAATCTATGAGACCGACAACCTCATGGGTTTGTAGGTACATTCTAGTAATCGACAATTTTATTTCTGCGCAACTAGATCACCCCAAGCCGCAATCTTTTGGCCGAAGTTGGAACTCTTCAATCGATCCTATTTCTTGTCCTAGATGGATGCGCGGAGCCTCCGAATGCGCTTGACCTTGAGAGTGCATGATCAAACGATTTGCAGTACGAGGTTTCAATTCGTTCACAACGAAGCGAATCATGTCTGCGCGCGTCAGCTTCTTCAACTCCGCCAGTACCTTGTCACGTTGGTTAAACTCAGTGTCCTTATTTCCTATCGCAACCCAAAGACGTTGAGCCCGTCCTCGAAGTGTGGTGTCCGGCGTTGCTATTTGGTTCCACAAGCCGCGCTTACTGCTGTGCCATTGGTAATCGTTTAACTCTAACAGCACCATATAAAAGGCATTTAAAAACTCATCGATTGAGGTAACCAGCTCGGCAGGTGCTGCATTAGGTGACTGCACATACAGTACAATACCAGGGTGACGATTTAGCGGCATATTGCCAGTGCCTACCATGTAACCTAATTGCTGCTTGGTACGGATTTCGTGGAAAAACGTTGCCGACATAAGGTGATTGGCCAATGAGTATAGCGCGATACTACGAGGCTCAATATCCTCGCACTGGTGGTAAATAACGACCGCGGAATCTTGCTGATTACAATGCACCTCACGTTGAAAACTGCCATTTTTACCTAGCATAATGAGAGGACGAAGTGCCTCTTCATAACGTTGCTCGTTAACTCTTAGAGCATCCTTTAAGGTCGTTGCCATGTCATGGGCTTGCTGGCGTTGCCAGTCTCCGTAAACAAACATTTCAACGTGCAGTTCTGCAAGAATGGATTCTACGAATACCGAGAGTTCATCGACTTCGATTTCTTCTAGCGCTTTGACTAAGGTTGCGAAAGGCGGGTTATTGGGTTGAAGTAACCCAGTAAGTGCGTTAAACAGCTGCGAAATAGGGCGATCTTGTGAAGCATTTCTCCAGTTTCGTAACAGTTGTTGTTTGATGGTTTCAAAGCGAGCAGGGCTGAAATCTCGAGAAGCAAAACGGTGCAGAATCATTTCTAGCAACTGAGGCAGCTTTTGACTGAACCCTGAGAGGGTTAAGGTCACGCCACCTTGGTGAGCGTACATGTTGTAACCCATCCCTGCGATTTCTGCTTGATAGGTTTCTTTTGCTAGCGAATCGAGGAACATCTCTACACATAAGCGCGTTTTGACGATGTTCTTTGGTGATGCAACGGCATGAGAGCTGTCGATAGCGACATAAACGACACCTTTAGGCACGCGAAATTCGTCATCTTGCAAATGCCACAGCCGAAACCCTTCGAGATCCTCAATCAACTCTGGCAGCGAATCACCATTTTCGAGTGGCATGGGGTCGAGGTCGTAGCAAATATAAGGGTTCTTTTTCGGTAAGACGAATTGCCAGCTTGGGTCGATTTGTTGATAGAAACGACGTTGGCCTTCACTAAAAGGTGTGACGGAGTACGGGGTAAAGTACCATTCGGCAGTACGGTTGTATTCCAGGCCTTTAGCAATCAAAGTGACGCGTACATTATCGATGGTTAAGTATCGCAGCAATGAACGCTGTAACTCCTCATCGTAGCCCGCCATTTTGTAGTCACCATAAACCGTGTCTTCCGGTTGATAGTGCTGCATGTTGATCACCAGATGGCTGACGAGATCCATTGGGCGCGATGGCTCTTGGAAGCGGAAAGCCGATTCTAATACCGCTTGTTTTTCGAGATAGCGCCATTCATCTAACCCGTCTTGTTTGATCATCGAGAGGTATTGAAAAACCGCTTGAACGATATCATCAACATGATCTAAGCCGTTTGGCGTCAGGGTGCAGCTTACGGTAAAGTCTCGGTAGTTACTGCCACTCGCGCCGCCGCCCGCTGAGAGAGAGGTAATCCAGCCTTTTTCTTTGAGTTGAAGCATCAAACTGCCTTCTCCTTCATAACCCAACAGGTGAGCAAAGTAGGAGAGTGGCTTCACGCTATAATGCGCATCCATTCCCGGCATGGGGAATGTGAGAATCAGTTTACGGAACTCTTTGAGCGGCTCGACTTGAACCAAAATGCCCGTGCTTTCCTCATTGCCGATCGGTACATCAATCGATTTTCCACGAAGATGGTGATTTGGGATGTCGGCAAACATGGCTTCTACCCAAGCTTGCTGTTCATCGAGCGGCTGTGGCCCAAATAGAGTCAGTGTCATCAAATCGGCGGAATACTGAGAGTGGTGAAACTCCACAATTTCGTCGCGGATGGATTTACCATCTCGGTCGCCAAGAGTATCTAAGTTTCCGACAGAGAATTTTGAAAACGGGTGCTCTGGATTGATGACTTCTTTGTTAACTTGATACAGGCGACGAGAATCATCATTGAGTTTGAGCTTGTATTCGGAGTCGACAGCCTGGCGTTCTTTGTCTAATGCTTCTTCGTTAAACAAAGGTGCGGTAAAAAATTGGCTAAATCGATCTAAGGCACTTTCAAAGGCATTTGGAGCAATATTGAAAAAGAAACAAGTGTGCTCTGTACCAGTCCAAGCGTTGTTTGTTCCACCGTGTTGGCTAATATAGCTTTGAAACTCGCCCACTTTAGGGTATTTTTCCGTACCCAAAAAAAGCATGTGTTCTAAATAGTGTGCCAGACCTTGGCGATCGTTTGGGTCGTCGAAGTGTCCAACGTTCACTGCCAGAGCAGCTGCCGACTGTTGAGCTGTATCGGAATGAATCAGCAGTACACGCAGTTCATTGCTCAAGGTAATGTAGCGGTATTGATTTGAATCGTTAGGACTTAGATGCACGATGCGTCTCCAGATTTCGCATTACAGTAATGTAGGCTCCCCTCGCGGGGGGCGCAAAGTTTGCGTTTCGACAAATACTGCTTGCCGTATTTTTGTTATTCGTAGACTTCTGCACAGGCCCATCGCGTTTGCGTATGGGGAAGAACTGTTTGAGTGAATGCTCTGAACTCATTGCACAGTTAAATAGTGTGATGAGCTGAGTACATTCTTTTAATAGATTGTTAAGAAAGTCGCTATCTTTAACAAGCGAATTGGTATAATGAACAGATAATTATATCAGTATTTTTGTTTCGTCATTGTTAAAGTTAGCCCCGTCTATCTAATAAAGATAGCAGTCAACCTTTTGGTAGCGTTAGCTATCCCTAGGAAATAACATGAAAATATTCATCATGCGTCACGGTGAAGCCGAGCATTTTGCAGATTCAGACGCAGCACGACAATTGACCCCAAGAGGCAGAGTCGAATCAGAAGCGGTTGCTAGAGCCTGTAAAGAACAGGGTTTTGCGCAATTCGATAAAGTGTTGGTGAGTCCGTACATTAGAGCTCAACAAACTTGGCAAGAGATCAGTGCGTATTTCTCTGCAAAAAGCATTGAAACTTGTGAAGATATTACACCTTATGGCCAGTCCGAGCATGTCTTCGATTTCGCAAGTGCGTTAATCGAAGTCGAACAATTGGACTCGCTTTTGTTCGTATCGCATTTGCCTTTGGTCGGTTATCTGACTTCAGAGTTTGTAAAAGACATGACACCTCCGATGTTTCCTACATCAGGCCTAGTGTGCATTGAATATGATTTACAAACACAAAATGGTGAAGTGCTATGGCATATTACGCCATAAGTGTCTAAACCAAAATAAGCGTTTGCAAATTAGAGACAGAATAAGAAAGGCAGGAGATCCCTGCCTTTTCGTTTCGTCGTGTCTACAGCAAGCTTGTTACTTTTCAGGAATTGAAAGCAACACTAACAACGCACCATCACCACCAAATTCTAGTGGCGCTTGGTGAAAAGCCATAACGTCAGGATGCTGTGCTAACCAAAGTGGGGCTTTCTGTTTCAGGATGTGTTTCCCAATACCATGTTGCACACACGCGCAATGAATCTCGTTTTTGATGCAATAGGCTATCATCGCACCAAGCTCGCGTTTTGCTTCTTGCTGTGTCATGCCGTGCATATCGAGGAACACGTCCGGTACATACACGCCACGACGTAGACGTTTGACTTCATAAGTGGAGACGTCGTCACGTGCATAACGAGTTGGACCTTCATCGTTTAATAGAGGGACAAACTCGTCTGAAAAGTAAAATTCAGAGTCACTCGCTTCACGGTTGGAGCGCTTGATTTCTTTTTGCTTAGTATTTTTTTTTGGTTGCTGGATTATGGTATCCTGTCGCAACTTTTTTACGCCCTGTACTGCTTCCTGAAACAAGGCGAAATCGTCATCGTTCTCGGTGTCTTTTTGGCTCATTAGGTAAACAATTTCATTAATAAACTTTATTGGCAGTATTGTAGCGCTTTTCGGAGGCAATTTTGGATAAGATTTTTGTAGAAGAAGCGGTATCGGAGCTGCATACCCTTCAAGATATGATTCGTTGGACGGTAAGCCGCTTTAATGCAGCGAACCTGTTTTACGGTCATGGTACTGATAATGCGTGGGATGAAGCAGTTCAGCTTATCCTGCCAACCTTATACTTGCCGATTGATGTGCCTCCGCACGTATTGAACTCTCGCCTAACGACAAGCGAGCGTCTGCGTATTGTTGAGCGCGTAGTAAAACGCATCAACGAGCGTACGCCAACAGCATACCTAACCAACAAAGCATGGTTCTGCGGTCTTGAGTTCTTCGTTGATGAGCGTGTACTTGTGCCACGTTCTCCTATCGGCGAATTGATTCAAGCGGAATTCCAACCTTGGTTGGTGGAAGAGCCTACGCGCATCATGGACCTATGTACGGGTTCTGGTTGTATCGCGATTGCTTGTGCGCACGCTTTCCCTGAAGCAGAAGTGGATGCTATCGACATCTCTACAGATGCTCTACAAGTGGCTGAGCAAAACGTACAAGATCACGGCATGGAGCAGCAAGTGTTCCCAATTCGCTCTGATTTGTTCCGTGATCTTCCAAAAGAGAAATACAATCTAATCGTGTCCAACCCACCATATGTGGATGAAGAAGACATGAACAGCCTGCCAGATGAGTTCACGCATGAGCCTGAGCTTGGTTTAGCTGCGGGTACGGATGGTCTAAAACTAGTGCGTCGTATTCTTGCTAACGCGCCAGATTATCTAACAGATAACGGCATTCTTATTTGTGAAGTCGGAAACTCAATGATTCATATGATGGAACAGTATCCAGAGATTCCATTTACTTGGATTGAGTTCGAGAACGGCGGTCATGGCGTATTTATGCTAACGCGTGACCAGCTGGTTGAGTGTGCAGAAGAGTTTAAACTGTACAAAGACTAATAGAGTCTTGCACTAAACATCAAAACACCGAGCTTTATGCTCGGTGTTTTTTTTATGCATACCTCGCCGATATTAACTCTTTACATCAAAACGTAATAAAGCCACTATGAATCCACGAAGAATTGGAAAGCAGCTATGCTCTGTTTTGAGAGAGCGTGGCGATAAAAACTTGAGGAAGTAATGGCAGGAAACAGTATCGGACAACATTTCCGAGTGACGACATTCGGGGAAAGTCACGGTATCGCACTGGGATGTATCGTAGACGGATGTCCTCCGGGGTTGGAAATTACAGAAGCAGATCTACAAATCGATCTCGACCGCCGTCGTCCAGGCACATCACGTTACACCACACAACGTCGTGAACCGGATGAAGTTAAAATTCTTTCTGGCGTTTTTGAAGGCAAAACCACGGGCACATCGATCGGTTTGCTAATTGAAAACACCGATCAGCGCTCAAAAGACTACTCTGACATCAAAGATAAGTTCAGACCGGGTCATGCTGATTACACTTACCACCAAAAATACGGCATCCGCGACTATCGCGGTGGCGGCCGTTCTTCAGCTCGTGAAACCGCAATGCGTGTGGCGGCTGGTGCAATCGCGAAGAAATACTTAAAAGATGAGTTTGGTGTTGAGATTCGTGCTTACTTGTCACAAATGGGTGATGTATCTATCGACAAGGTAGATTGGAGCGAAATCGAGAACAATGCATTCTTCTGCCCTGATGCTGACAAAGTAGAAGCATTTGACCAACTTATCCGTGACCTGAAAAAAGAAGGCGACTCTATTGGCGCAAAAATCCAGGTTGTGGCAACTAACGTGCCTGTTGGCCTCGGGGAACCCGTATTTGACCGTCTGGATGCAGACATCGCGCACGCACTAATGAGCATCAACGCGGTGAAAGGCGTAGAAATCGGAGACGGTTTCGAGGTGGTAAACCAAAAAGGCAGTCAGCACCGTGATACGCTTGCTCCTGAAGGTTTTGGTAGTAATCATGCGGGTGGCATTCTTGGTGGTATCTCGACTGGTCAAGACATTGTCGCAAACATTGCGCTTAAGCCAACATCAAGTATCACTGTGCCGGGTGAGACCATCACAAAAGAAGGTGAACCAACTCAGTTGATCACCAAAGGTCGTCATGACCCATGTGTGGGTATTCGTGCTGTGCCTATCGCAGAAGCGATGCTGGCAATTGTGGTGATGGATCATTTACTACGCCACCGTGGTCAAAACCATGGCGTAACAACTGAAACACCGAAGATTTAAGAGCTTTGTGTCATTCCAACGAGCTATAGCGAGACTAGGAATCTAATTTCAGCACGATGAAAAGAGAAAGAAACATCTCTGACAACAGAGTGCTCGGATAATAGATCCTGAATCATGCTCCTTCGTCGCTGTTCAGGATGACTGAATATAAAATTATGCCACTCACTGAATCGCGGGTGGCACAATTTTATCAGGCAACCTTTTTTGTTTAAGTAGTTTTTGCTTAATGAATCGAGCCTTCGGTTTCCAAATGGAAAGAAGGCAGACGCCACTTAAAGCGTACCGCAGCCATACGCAACATGTAACCAGTAACCAGTGTAATAATAGTGGCAGTGACTTCGGGAACATTGAATTCTAATAGCGCTAAGTACATTCCTGATGCGATAAGAGCGACAGAAGCGTAAAGCTCTTCATGCAGTACCAATGGTGTTTGGCGACAGATTAAGTCACGCAGTAGCCCACCGAATACACCAGTTACTAACGCTGAAACCATACAAATACCAGGGTGCAAGCCCATGCCCATCGCAATTTTTGTTCCGATGATACTAAACACGATTAAACCTAGTGCATCGAGGCGAATGAACAGACCTTTCAGCTTAATCACCCATTTCGCTAAACCTGTTGTTAGCACACCTGCAACACACGTAATTGCAAGGAACTCTGGGTTTTTTACCCAACCAAGAGGGTAGTGGCCTAATAGAATGTCACGTACGGTGCCACCACCAATGGCCGTTGCGCTGGCCACCAACATAACACCAAACCAGTCCATCTTTCTTCTACCAGCACTTAACGCACCTGTCATGGCTTCAGCCGTGATACCAATGATATACAACACACTTAGCAACATAGGGAAACACTCAACGTAAAAAGTCACTACGTTCTACGAGAATCAGCGTAGGCGAAGTAACAACACTTACAAACGGTTCTATCTCTCTTAAAAAGTGATTAAAACCAGCAACATGCTTGTAATCAAACGGCTTAAAAATAGCGGTTTGAACGGCATCAAAATAAGGCGAGAGTGTAGTGGTAAATAAGTACGCTGACGAATGAGAAATTGTATGGAGAAAGCGATGTTCAGATAAATTCAACTAATAACCAAAAATGTGGGGTTGCCTTTACCTCATAGCTAAAAACAGCGACAATATGCAGCGCATGTCAAACTGAAGTACAAACTCGACGATGACCCACGAATACCAAGACTTAATCACCATTTTTAATGACACCTTTTTAGAACAATTTAATACGAAATTAGAGTTAGGTGGTGATGAGCCTATTTATCTTCCTGCTGATGATGAACACCCTCATCATCGGATTATTTTTGCTCGGGGTTTTTACGCCTCTGCTTTACACGAGATTTCGCATTGGTGTGTGGCTGGTCCAGAGCGTCGTTTGCTGGAAGATTTTGGCTATTGGTATGAACCCGATGGGCGAACAGCAGAAGTTCAAGCGGAGTTTGAGAAAGTTGAAGTGCGACCTCAAGCTTATGAATGGATTCTGGCACAAAGCGCTGGCTTCCCTTTTACGGTGAGTTGTGACAATCTACACGGCGATTTTGAACCAGATAGGCTCGGCTTTATGAAAAAAGTGCATAAAGAAGTGCTAGGTATTTTGGACGTTGGCTTGCCTTTGCGAGTGAAAATGCTTTCTGATGCCCTGCGCGCATTTTATCAAACTAAGCCACTGGAAGCGTCGGACTTTTGCGTTAAATAACCACTAATAACCTCAGAGATACACCATGATTATTGAATTTGAAGAAAAACTACTGGAACTGATTGATGCTCGAATTGAAACAGCATCTGACGATGAATTGTTTGCTGGTGGTTATTTACGTGGTCACATCTCTTTATCCGCGGCGTCTTGTGAAGAAGAAGGGATTAGCGATATTACTGAGCTGAAGTCACGCATTGAGAGCAGCTTAGAAGATGCGCGTACCGAGTTAAGCCCGGCCGATCGCGTGATTGTCAGTGATTTGTGGCAAGAGCTCCAGGCTCAGGCTTAATCCCCAAGCAGCGTTCTCCCTTTATTTAATCCTAGTCATTTACTACTTCGAAAAATTCGAACCTCTCCATAAAATTTTTGTGGTTGTAGCGAAACAGTTCAACTTTTATTCTGATCAGCATAAAACGTGAACAAAGGATTACAACCATGAAAATTGTCGCATTTGGTGCATCTACCAGCTCTACCTCAATCAACAAACTACTTGCTACATACGCAGCAAACCAAGTCGAAGGCGCTCAAGTGAATGTTCTAGACTTAAACGATTATCAAGCGCCAATGTTTAGCGAGGACAAAGAGAAAGAAATTGGTCAAGCTGAAGGGGCTGTCGCGTTTTTACGTGACTTGGCGGAGGCTGACGCTCTCGTTGTTTCCTTCGCAGAGCATAACGGTTCGTACCCAGCGGCCTATAAAAACTTGTTCGATTGGGCGACGCGCATTGAGCGTAATGTATTTCAAAACAAACCTGTCGTTTATTTAGCAACTTCCCCAGGTCCCGGTGGTGCACAAAGTGTTCTTGCGGCGGCGACAGGTTCTGCTCAATTTTTTGGCGCGGATGTAAAGGCATCGTTATCTGTGCCGAGCTTCTACGAAAATTTTGACGTGGAATCGGGTAAGGTTGTAAACCCAGAAGTGGCAGAGCAAGTGAAACAGGCAGTTGCACTGCTGAAGTAATCTCAGTACGAGCAACTTAGTGAGTTAGCGATTCCCGACACGTATCTGTGTCGGGAATTAAAACGAGAGAATACTCTTACAGCTCGGTAATGGCTTTGCCTTTTCTTAGTTTACGAACCCACATTCGACTTGGGTGAAGTTCGGTCAATACATCAACCGGTAATGGCAGCGGGTCCCCACAGATCTGGGAGGCCAACACTTCAGCTAATAATGGTGCAGAGCTCAGTCCACGAGATCCTAAACCTAAGAAGCAGAATAGGTTAGGGTACTGATGAATGGTTTCTACCTCTTCTTCTTTTTGATTTTGTAAGTTGGCGTATTGCGTTTTGATCGTCTCAAAGTCACCCACATTTCCGACAAATGGTAAGTGATCTCGGCTAACACAACGAATACCTTGGCGAGATTGATTACCAGTGATATCTACCTCTTTTGCCCATGTTTGATTCGGTACACATTTCACTAGCTTTTCCGCATTATCTTTTTGGGCGTTTTCATCAAATTCGTAGTCAAGGTGACTGCGGTCGTAGCTTGCACCGATACACAAGTGTTGATTACTTGGGTTAACAGGTGTCATGTAACCGTCGTAACACAACACCGTTTTCAGCTGACTCAGCGTTCCGGTTGCTGGCGCATGACTGACTTGTCCTTTCACTTGTCCCATTGGTAGGGAAGCGGTTTGACTCAATGTCTGGAACTCATGGCCGTTCGCAATCACAACCGTTGAGTGCTCAAATGTTTGACCACTCGCCGTTAGTAGCCAGAGCTGACGCTTTTCATCCCAATCTAATGCCTCAACATGGTGTTCAAACTTCGTTGAGAGTAACGACGTCTGCTCCAATTGTTTAATTAACCCACGAGTTAACTCGGCAGGGCACAGCCACCCTCCCATTGGGTAGTGCACAGATGCCATATCAATAGGTAACCCGATAGTGTTCGCAGTCTCCTCGGCGGACAGCTTGTGAATGAGCTCTGGTGTGAAGTTACCCGTAAGTATTTTCTCCAGTTTGTCTGTGGATTTGTCGTCCCACATCAACTGAGTCACGCCACACCAGTCATGATCAAAATCGATCTCTTGTGCTGCTTGTTCAACAAACTGACGTGCGAACAAAAATGCAGGAGCAAACACTCGTGAAACACCCGTGTGCGGGCCATTAAGCAGTGGATAAACGGCTCCTTGTCGATTGCCTGAAGCTCCTTTGGCTGGTTGTTTGTCTTTACAGTAAAGGGTGACGTTTTGGCCACGACGAACTAACGTTTTCGCTAACGCCGCGCTAGCTATACCACCACCAATGATGGCAATCGAATCAAGATTGCTAGATGCTGAGCGATTGAACCAAGGGAGATGGTTCGACTGCTTTTCACGTTGCTCCATAGAGCCGGCGATCATTTCTCGCTTAGTGCCGAAACCTTTCACCTTTTTCATTGTAAAGCCAGCTTCGTTCAAACCACGACGTACAAAGCCTGCTGCGGTAAACGTGGCAACTGTACAATCTTGATTGGCTAGCTTTGCCATGTTGTTGAACAGGCCTTGGTTCCACATTTCTGGGTTTTTGCTTGGCGCGAATCCATCTAAGAACCAAGCATCAATCAAACCTTGTTCGTTGTATGGAACTTGCGGCATGCAGTCTTTAATGTCACCAAACCAAAGGTCGAGTGTGATTGCGCCGTCTTCTAAAACAATGCGATGACACTCCGGCACAGCGGCAGGATAGTGCTTTTGTAACTTTTCCGCGTATTCAGCTAGCTCAGGCCAAGCTTCATGCGCCTTCTTTAAATCGGCTTTGCTTAATGGGTATTTTTCAAAGCTAATAAAATGCAGCTCTTTCAATGTTGCGTCCGGATGCTGACGACGAAACTCACTAAACCACTGGCATACTGCTAAGAAGTTTAATCCCGTGCCAAATCCGGTTTCACCAATGACAAAACGTCTTTGGTCAAATTCCTGCCATCTTTCTGGGAGATGATTTTGTTTTAAGAAAACGTAGCGTGTCTCTTCAAGACCGTTTACGTTAGAGAAGTAAACATCATCAAATTGGTCTGAAACCGGAGTACCAGCTTCGTTCCAACCAAGTTCTGCGTTTTTTATTGAAGTCATAATGGTGCAAATTTGTGATTTGGCGCGGTAAGAATGGGGCGATTGTACGAATTTATGGGAAAGCTGACCACTTTTGTTGACTATCTTAGTTATCATCTAGCGGATTTTTGAATTATAGGAATGTCATAATGAAACGAGTCGTAATCACCGGTATGGGTATTGTTTCAAGTATCGGTAACAACGTCGAAGAAGTTCTAGCGTCTCTTAAAGCGGGCAAATCTGGCATCACTGCATCTGAGCAGTTCAAAGAACACGGTCTTCGTTCGCAAGTATGGGGTGACCTAAAAATCAACCCGGCGGAACACATCGACCGTAAGCAGATGCGCTTTATGGGTGATGCGGCTGCTTATGCATACCTATCAATGGAGCAGGCAATCGCAGACGCTGGTCTTACAGAAGAGCAGGTTTCAAACGATCGTACCGGTATCGTTGCAGGTTCTGGCGGTGCTTCTGCATACAATCAAACGGTAGCGACAGACACGATGCGCGCCAAAGGCGTAAAGCGAGTTGGTCCTTACATGGTTCCTCGTACTATGTCTTCTACTGTTTCTGCTTGTCTTGCTACGCCATTTAAGATTCGTGGCGTGAACTACTCAATGAGCTCTGCATGTGCAACATCTGCACACTGTATCGGCCATGCTATGGAGCTTATTCAACTAGGCAAACAAGATATTGTTTTTGCTGGTGGCGGCGAAGAGCTAGATTGGTCTCAAACTATGATGTTTGATGCGATGGGCGCACTGTCAACCAAATACAATGACACGCCAGACAAAGCATCTCGTACATACGATGCAGACCGTGACGGTTTTGTTATCTCGGGCGGCGGCGGCATGCTGGTTATTGAAGAACTAGAGCACGCACTGGCACGTGGTGCGAAAATCTACGGTGAAATCGTAGGTTACGGTGCGACATCAGATGGCTACGACATGGTAGCGCCATCAGGTGAAGGCGCAATTCGTTGTATGAAGATGGCGATGCAAGACGTTGATGGTGTGGATTACATCAACACGCACGGCACATCGACACCCGTTGGTGACGTGAAAGAGCTTGGTGCTATCCAACAATTGTTTGGTGAGAACAGCCCTGCAATCTCTGCAACAAAAGCAATGACTGGCCACGCACTCGGCGCAGCGGGCGTGCACGAAGCAATTTACTCAACACTTATGCTAGACAAAAACTTCATTGCTCCAAGCATCAATATTTCAAACTTGGACGAAGCAGCACAAGGTCTGGACATCGTGACAGAAGCACGTGATGCAGAGCTAACGACCGTAATGTCAAACAGCTTTGGCTTTGGCGGCACAAACGCAACTTTGGTTATTAAAAAGTACCAAGGTTAACTGAATTTGTTGGCGCCTTGCGAGAGTACTGTAAACGCCAACAATCCAGTTTCCAGAGCTTGATCAGTCACACTGATCGAACAGACGCAGACTCTATCCCATGGAGAGCGGGATAGGATCCTTTTGTTCTGGAACTTTGCCCGGCTATTTAGCCGGGCTTTTTCTTTTCTCTGTTTCTGCTTTTCTCTAGGCTTCCCGTCAATCGATTCTATAGGAGTTACCTCCTTGAGGTTTATTGGTGTTATATCTTGAGATTTTTCGGGAAAAGGGCACAATCGCTTTAGTTTCGCATCTTGCGAATAAACGAACTCTTACAAATGGATGTTAGAACGCTGGCGCTATGAAAATTATTGTTGATGAAAATATGCCGTATGCTGAAGAACTATTCAGCCAACTCGGTAACGTAATTCTAAAACCAGGTCGTACACTGACCGCTGATGATTTAGTGGATGTTGATGCCCTAATGATTCGCTCAGTCACCAAAGTGAATGCTGACCTGATCAGCAAAGCAAACAAGCTGAAGTTTGTTGGTACGGCCACGGCAGGCATGGATCATGTTGACCAAGCACTCTTAAAAGAGAAAGGCATTTTCTTCACTGCGGCGCCAGGGTGTAACAAAGTGGGTGTGGCGGAATACGCGTTCAGCGTGATGATGGTGCTCGCTCAGCAACAAGGTTTCTCGGTATTTGACAAGACGGTAGGTATTATTGGTGCAGGCCAAGTAGGTAGCTACCTAGAGAAATGTTTGAAAGGCATGGGTATTAAAGTTCTGATCAATGACCCATTCAAACAAGAGGCTGGTGATCCTCGTAGCTTTACTCCATTGACAGAACTGATTGAAAGCTCAGACATCATTACACTACATACGCCAATCACCAAAGATGGCCCATACCCAACGCATCATTTGATTGATGAGAAGGTATTAAATGGTCTCCGCAGCGATCAAATTTTGATTAATGCGGCTCGAGGTCCCATCGTTGACAACGCTGCTTTGAAGCAACGTCTTTTGAAAAACGATGGCTTTACAGCGGCACTTGACGTATTTGAATTTGAACCAGAGGTTGATATGGAGCTTCTGCCTCTGCTAGCATTCGCAACCCCTCACGTTGCAGGCTATGGTCT
>NZ_JAWPOJ010000258.1:0-1249 GCF_033344235.1 Vibrio sp. Vb1554
GCTAAAGAAAGACTTCGAGAGGCACGAACAACGTATTCAAGATGCGTTGAAATCAAGCGAGCAGAAAATCATAAACGACATCCAAGAGCAGCAATCACGTTTGAATCTCTTGGTGATGAAAACATGGATTTGGTTGCCAGTGACCCTGTTATTTTTGGTGATCGTCAGTTACGGGATCGCTTGGTATCAAGGGCAGACGATATTAGACAATCAGAGAAAGATAGCCCGCCAAAAAGCGATCCTAGAGCAGTTCCAGAACAAGACTTGGGGGCTTTCTCTGTACGAGAGCCAGAAAGGGGAACGTTTTATTGTGATACCAGAGGGTTACTCGATTCTGGAGGGGTGGACAATGAACGATGGCAAGAACGAGCTGATCAAGTTGGAGAGGAAATAAATGACCGAGCTAGAGAAACAACTTTTGCACGCCTTCGAGGTTTTAGAGAGGCAGCACAAGGAGCAGCACAGCGAGTTCGTGAAGCTCTACAAGGATTTAGAGAAAAGATTCGAGCAGAGCAGCGAGGAGAACCAACGCTTACAGAGCAGTGTGAGCAGCTTGACCATGCAAGTAAACAACTTGACGCAGCAGCTCCAGTCGTTGGAAAAGCAATACAGCAAGAGCAGTCGTTAGCACGACAAAATCGCAGAGGTCGAGGTTTCGGATTTAATCGTTAATACATTTGAAAATACGCTTGCCAGGAGTACAATGTACTCCTATTCTTTTGGGAGAGGATCGGGTTATTAGCTACGCATTAGAGTTTATTGAAACGCCATTGTTTGAATCTCAGCGAAAAGAGATGCTCACGGATGAAGAGTTTCGAGCGTTGCAGTCAGACATCATCAAAAACCCAGAAATGGGATCGTTGATTGTCGGAACGGGAGGGCTAAGAAAAGTTCGCCTTGCTGGAGAATCGACAGGTAAGAGTGGTGGTTATCGAACGATTTACTTACTGATCCAACCTGATGTTGTCTATTTGGTGTTGCTGTACAAGAAAGGGAGAAAGGACTCTTTAACTCAGAAAGAGAAGAATCTCCTTAAAGAAGTGTCGAGGTCGATTAAGAGAGAGTATGACAATGAGCAATAGTATTTTTGATGAACTTTATACATCGATGAAGCAAGCCGAAGCGATTGCAAAAGGAGAGCAGACTCCTGCGAATGTCACTCGTTATGAGATTGCCGATGTTAAAGCGATCCGAGCACAACTGGATGTCAGCCAAAAAGAGTTGGCACAAGCGATGGATGTGAGTATTG
>NZ_JAWPOJ010000259.1:0-1246 GCF_033344235.1 Vibrio sp. Vb1554
CACTCAACAATTGGCATATTTTCGCGCGAGATTGATCGGTGTTACAAAAATGTAAACGCCTGTTTGATTTTTTGGTTTTCCGGACGTAGTCTGGTCAGACCATGATAATAAAAATGGATGTTTAGTGATGTCTGCCATGTACCCTAATTTATTAAAACCACTGGACTTAGGTTGTACACAATTACGAAACCGAGTCCTGATGGGATCAATGCACACAGGTCTAGAAGAGCACAAGGAAGGATTGCAAAAGCTCGCCGCGTTTTATGAAGAGCGCGCGAAAGGTGGCGTCGGGCTTATCGTGACCGGCGGTTTTTCACCGAATTTACGCGGTCGTTTGCACCCGTTAAGTGCGGAGTTTAGTAAGCCAAAACACGCAAAGGCGCACCGAGTAGTTACCGATGCCGTGCACAAGCATGGTGGCAAAATTGCACTACAGATTTTACATGCTGGGCGTTACGCGATGCACCCGTTTGCGCAGAGCGCCTCTGGCATTAAAGCGCCGATCGCGAAGTTTGCGCCGAGTGAAATGAGCGAGCGTCAGATCAAAAAGACCATCGATGCATTTGCCAACAGCGCTGAACTCGCTCAACTTGCCGGTTATGACGGCGTGGAATTAATGGGCTCAGAAGGTTATTTGATCAATCAGTTCCTTTGTAAGCGCACCAATATGCGATATGACGATTGGGGAGGCAGTTACAAAAAACGCATGCGCTTCCCGTTGGAGATAGTGAAAGCTGTACGTAAAGCGGTGGGTGAGAAGTTAAGCATCATTTTCCGTCTTTCGATGCTGGATCTCGTCGAGCAGGGCAGCACGTTTGAAGACGTTATCCTACTCGCCAAAGCGCTTGAAGATGCGGGCGTGACCATTATCAATACTGGCATTGGCTGGCACGAAGCGCGCATTCCGACCATCGCTACCCAAGTACCGCGCGGTGCATTTACTTGGGTTACCGAGAAGGTGAAACCGCACGTTTCTGTGCCAATTGTCACCTGTAACCGAATTAACACTCCTGATGAAGCAGAGCGAATCCTTGCTTCTGGTCAGGCGGATATGGTGTCAATGGCTCGCCCGTTCTTGGCGGATCCATACTTTGTCGCGAAGGCAGAACAAGAGAAAGCGCAGTTTATTAATACGTGTATCGGCTGCAACCAAGCGTGTCTGGACAACGTATTTAAAGGTAAGCGCGCTAGCTGTCTGGTTAATCCACTTGCTTGTTACGAAACAGAAATTGTAGTTGAACCAACG
>NZ_JAWPOJ010000260.1:0-1246 GCF_033344235.1 Vibrio sp. Vb1554
ATCTTGCGAGAATGCTTGTGTGGTGCGGATACCCGCAGGGCCAGCACGGTAGAATGATTTCACTTCTTCTGAATCGGTCAGCATGATGTCGTATTTGGCTAGCTGTTCTTCCCAAGTCAGTCCTAGGACAGTCTTAGACTGATTGTGCAGCAGACCTGCACGGTTCAGTTCACCAAGGATACCGACAACGCCACCCGCACGGTGTACATCTTCCATGTGGTATTTCTGCGTTGAAGGAGCCACTTTACAAAGGTGTGGTACTTGGCGAGACATGCGGTCGATGTCCGTCATATCAAAATCGACTTCACCTTCTTGCGCCGCAGCTAAAAGGTGTAACACCGTATTGGTCGAACCGCCCATTGCGATGTCGAGTGCCATCGCGTTTTCAAATGCGGCTTTGGTCGCGATATTGCGTGGTAGAGCCGTTTCGTCATCTTGCTCGTAGTAGCGTTTGGTGAGTTCAACGATGCGTTTACCTGCATTGATAAACAGCTCTTTACGATCGGCATGCGTTGCCAACAGCGAGCCGTTGCCTGGCTGAGACAGACCCAGAGCTTCTGTCAGACAGTTCATTGAGTTTGCAGTGAACATGCCTGAACACGATCCACACGTTGGGCATGCACTGCGTTCGATCTGTTCGCTTTGTTCGTCAGACACTTTAGGATCGGCGCCTTGGATCATTGCATCGACAAGGTCTAGCTTGATGATCTGATCTGAAAGCTTGGTTTTGCCCGCTTCCATTGGGCCGCCAGATACGAAGATAACTGGAATGTTGAGACGCATTGACGCCATCAGCATCCCTGGAGTGATTTTGTCACAGTTAGAGATACACACCATGGCATCTGCACAGTGCGCATTAACCATGTATTCTACTGAGTCGGCAATCAATTCACGTGATGGCAGCGAATAAAGCATGCCGCCGTGACCCATTGCGATGCCATCATCGACGGCGATGGTATTGAATTCTTTTGCGATGCCGCCTGCCGCTTCAATCTCTTGAGCAACAAGTTGGCCCAAATCTTTAAGGTGTACGTGGCCTGGTACGAACTGAGTGAATGAGTTCACCACTGCTATGATTGGTTTACCGAAATCTTCGTCTTTTACACCGGTTGCACGCCAGAGCGCACGAGCTCCCGCCATGTTACGACCATGTGTGGTGGTAGCTGATCTATATTTTGGCATTTCTTAAATCCTTCTTACTGCTGCTCTGGGTACACATAGTCTAACCAGCCCCACTTATCTTCTG
>NZ_JAWPOJ010000261.1:0-1246 GCF_033344235.1 Vibrio sp. Vb1554
TTTCCTGGCCGCAACGACAAATACTCGAACTTCCATTGGACTTGGTATCACTTTGACGGTGTTGACTGGGATGACGCCGGCAAAGAAAAAGCGATCTTTAAATTCAAAGGCGAAGGAAAAGCATGGGATTGGGAAGTCAGCTCTGAAAAAGGCAATTACGACTACCTAATGTACGCCGATTTAGACATGGATCACCCAGAAGTTAAACAAGACCTGAAAGATTGGGGTGAGTGGTACATCAACATGACCGGCGTTGATGGCTTTAGAATGGATGCCGTTAAGCACATTAAATATCAGTATCTACAAGAGTGGATTGATCATTTACGTTGGAAAACAGGCAAAGAGCTTTTCACCGTTGGTGAGTATTGGAATTACGACGTAAATCAACTGCATAACTTTATTACTAAGACCTTTGGCAGTATGTCGTTGTTCGATGCGCCGCTTCACATGAACTTCTACAACGCGTCAAAATCTGGCGGCAATTACGATATGCGCCAAATCATGAATGGCACGTTGATGAAGGACAACCCAGTCAAAGCAGTGACTCTCGTAGAAAACCACGATACGCAGCCACTGCAGGCGTTAGAGTCGACAGTAGATTGGTGGTTCAAGCCTCTTGCTTACGCATTCATTTTATTGCGTGAAGAAGGTTATCCATCGGTGTTCTACGCAGATTACTACGGCGCGCAGTACAGCGACAAAGGCTACAACATTAATATGGCCAAAGTGCCTTACATTGAAGAACTTGTAACACTGCGTAAAGAGTATGCGTATGGCAAACAGAATTCTTATCTCGACCATTGGGATGTGATTGGCTGGACTCGAGAGGGCGATGCTGAACATCCAAACTCAATGGCGGTGATCATGAGTGATGGACCGGGCGGAACAAAATGGATGTATACCGGTAAGCCAAGCACGCGCTATGTCGACAAGCTGGGTATCCGAACTGAAGAAGTTTGGACCGATGCCAATGGCTGGGCAGAATTTCCTGTCAATGGTGGTTCAGTCTCGGTTTGGGTGGGCGTTAAGTAACGTCGTCCTGTGATTTTGATACAGAACATGCAAATTTCAATGAAACATTACATTTAATCAAGGTGTTATTTGATATTCATGTAACAAATGCGTAACTTATATTTGAGCATTATCTAGAGGAATATAAAGAATGGAATCTATTGCTGATGTATTGGTTGTCGCCATTGTGTTTGGTGCCATTTTTGGAGGCGGGATCGTCAAGTTGATCTTAAAT
>NZ_JAWPOJ010000262.1:0-1244 GCF_033344235.1 Vibrio sp. Vb1554
CAACGACTGACCTTTTTCCACAACGCCACCTTCAACAAAGTTACGTTCTGAAATAATACCCGTTACCTGTGGGCGGACTTCCGCCTCTTTAAATGCACGGCTGCGGCCCGGCAACTCAACCGTCAAAGCTTGTCGAACAGGTTCAACCGTCAACACATTCACTTCGGTTGCGGGAGCTGCGCCACCACCTTGCTCAGTTCCTTCTTGGCTTGGTTGACATCCCGCCATAAACAGGCTCGATGCAATCAGCAGCGATAGCGTGGTTCTACGTCTCATGAAACATCTCTCTTATTTTGCAAGCCCTACAAATATCCAATTCAATGCGTTGTGAATGGCTCGATTATGATTAGTGGATATGCATCTATCCCAAACAAATTAGTTAGAATGATAATTACCCAGTGTTGTACATACAACAAAATTTACGTTTCTATACGCTTGTCGAATGCGTTTGTTGTAAAGGTGCAATAGAACTCTCAGATTTGAAGATATTGTGTTGGAAATCACACTTTTCTGTGTACAAGTGGACGGGTCAAAAAGTGTGTAAATTGATGATAAAAACGGCGAGTGTTTGTACAGAGTTTTGAGGTCAAGTCCAGATTTAATTGATTAAATCCAATTGGCGAGAAGCTACGTTAAACGTCAGCTAAAAAAGAGCCCGCACATCGGCGGGCTTTTTCGCATCAATTTCAAATGTCAGAGCTTAAACTCGGAACTGGCTGACTTGCTGATCCAATCTCTGAGTTTGTTGTGACAGCATCGCAAGTGATTGCTGAGCCTGCGTGACAATATCAACAATCGATGTACTGCTGTCTGCAATACCCTGAACGTTGGTATTCACTTCATCGCTCACTGTACTTTGTTGACTCGCTGCAGTTGCAATGTGCGTGTTCATCTCATTCATGCGTGAAATTGCATTGAGAATTTCAGCCAGAGATTCGCTTGCTCGCCCGGCAGATTGAATGGTCTCTTCACTGCTATTTTGGCTACCGCGCATCACTTCTACAGCTTGCCCTGCACCAGACTGGAGCTTTTCAATCATAGCTTGGATTTCACCCGTACCTTGCTGCGTACGACTTGCAAGAGAGCGTACTTCGTCAGCAACCACAGCAAAACCACGACCTTGCTCACCCGCTCGCGCCGCTTCAATCGCCGCATTCAGTGCAAGTAAGTTAGTCTGTTCTGCAATGCCGCGAATTACATCTAGTACAGAGGCAATATCGCTCACATCATTATCTAGCGTATTG
>NZ_JAWPOJ010000263.1:0-1242 GCF_033344235.1 Vibrio sp. Vb1554
ATAAGCAAACCCTCAAATTTACCTCGAACCGATTCGTGCAAGAAAACCCGTGGACAGCGCTTGGGTTGAGTGCTTTTGCCGCGATTGCTGTTGCGAAAGCTGGGCGACTGTCTCGCGTCACGTCATCTCTCTCCTCCATCAGTTTGCTGCTCAATGGCGCGATGGATTTGAGTGGTCAGCTAGCCAAATCTTCGTCGTCGTCTGCTGCATCCTCAAAAGAAGCAGGTGAAGAAGCGGCTCAACCATCCGATTTTCCACCTCATCAGTAGAGGACGCGCATGAATGGAAAATTAAACCTTCCCATCAATACCGTGATTGGTGTGTCTCTGCTGGTGTTATTGCTTGTTCCTGCACTCTACTTCGCCAAACCGGTGCTGTTACCTATGGTGATAAGTACGTTCGTGGCACTGCTGTTTAGCCCGCTGATCAATTATTTTGAAGACAAAGGCCTGCCACGCACGATAACCGTGGTGGTGACGTTGACGTTACTGGTGAGTGTTTCAATACTCGGTTTAGCGGCGATATCAGAACCCGCGAAACAATGGTGGGCTGAGTTGCCAAGCATCGTCCAAAACGTTTCGCAGGAAGTGAATGAAGTGACCAAAGCGTCGTCAGAGCACATGAACGCGCCGCTTGAGCTTGCCAGTGACATGAACATTGACGAGATGGGCAACAACACGGTGTTTTCTCTGCTGAAAGCGCTCGCGACCACCACACCAACGCTGTTAACTCAGGCGATGATTGTGCTGTTTATGGTGTATTTCATGCTTAATCATGGTCGAAGTCTGTTTCGTAAATCGGTATCGCGTTTGCGTGGTTTTTCGAAACAACGTCAGGCGGTGGAGTTGGTGCAGGCTCTGCAGAAAGATTTATCGCGCTACATCGGCACCATTACTTTGGTCAATGCGGGTTTAGGCTTGTGTGTAGGATTGGTGTTTTTTGTCCTCGGCCTTGAAGACCCATTTCTATGGGGTGCGTTTGCGGGGGTAATGAATTTCGCGCCGTATTTGGGACCAGTGATTTCGATGGTGAGCTTTGGTTTTGTCGCGTATTTGCAGCTAGATTCGGTCAGTTTTATGCTGACAGTGGTATCGATATATCTGTTGCTGAATTTAATCGAGAGTCAGTTTGTCACCCCAACTTTGCTAGGGAGGCGGTTTAACCTCAACCCGTTGGTCATCTTTATGTGGCTGGTCTTTTGGGGTTGGTTGTGGGGTGGTATGGGGCTGTTGATTGGTGTGC
>NZ_JAWPOJ010000264.1:0-1242 GCF_033344235.1 Vibrio sp. Vb1554
TGGATTTTTGCTGACTTGCGAGCTTTTTAAAGTCGATATTAAGGATGTCATGATGGTGGTTTAGGTCGATAAATAGCGAACGGATATAGAGCACTTTTACTAATAGTTATAAGGTTTTTAGATAAGCGAGTTTTTAGCGATGTTATTGTGGTCAGAAAGGGGGAACTTATATTTAAGAAACTCTTTGTATTTTTAAGTGACCGGCTTGATAAAGCTTAAGATCTGGCAGGTTTTCGTAAGCTAGGGTGACTTGATTGCGTCCTGAGTGCTTTGAATAGTACATCGCTTTATCGGCCTCGATTAGAAGCTCTTTTGCGTTGGATTGTTGTGAATTCAACTCTGCTACACCAATACTAACAGTGGTCGTAATTTCAACGTCATCGACATGACAGATCGTTGCTTGTATAGCTTGGCGGATGCGTTCAGCTACTTCATACGCTTGAATCGCATTCGTATCTGTTAAGATTACTGCGAACTCTTCTCCTCCCAATCGACCTATAAAGTCGCTGCCACGAATGACTCCTTGGCAAACGTGAGCAATGCGAGTGATAACATGATCACCAGAAAAATGGCCAACTCTATCATTAATATCTTTGAAGTGATCAATATCGATCATCAAGCATGAAAGTGTTTTAGAACGTTTTGTATGTTGAATGATCGCATTATCTAAATTGGAGACAAACGCCCGGCGGTTGAGAAGACCAGTAAGTGCATCAGTTTCTGATAATTGTTTAAGGCGTTGCTCTAGTAAATGAGTCTTAGTGATATCACGTACAGACCAGATCACCAGTTTGTTTGCATTTTCAGGAGCGTTAACTGGTTTGATAATCGCCTCAAACCACATTTCTTCTGGATTTTCTAACGCTTCTAGCTCCTCTATAGGCAGGAGTAGGTGGTCATGCAGAGAAAGGTTGTATTTCACGACTTTCGTTTCGTTATCTTGCATAACGTCAAAAATAAACCCCATGAGTTCATCTGCTTTGGTTGGGGAAAGGACATCGCTAAGCTGTAAGCCAGTGTAGCGTTCTGCGTTGAACGTTTTGGAGTGGTGGGTACCACCAAAGCTTTCAATATAGCGCCCGCTTTCGTCTAGGATAAACACATGATCCGGTAGGGTGTTTAAAATGGCTTCTAACCATGTTTCCCTTTCTTTATAAATCATGTGGTTACTTTCCTTCTTCTCGGCAAGTAGCCGATTATATAGGTTTGTATTGATGACACAATCAATATGGATCACATAAT
>NZ_JAWPOJ010000265.1:0-1239 GCF_033344235.1 Vibrio sp. Vb1554
ATCACTTCGCTCGCTTGTCCTGCTTTAAACAGGCTTGCCGCTAAGTTTTCTACCCCTTGTGGCGTGGTGCGCTCAGACATGCCAATCAATACCGCGCCTTTACCGATCACCAGTACGTCACCGCCTTCAACGTTTGCGTTGTCGTAATGCAGATCATCATCACCAAAATATTTAATGAAGTCTTGGCCTGCAAAGATCGGGTGCCAGCGATAGATAGCGCGTAAATGGTTTGTTTCGCGCTGGCGCGCAGGCATCATCATTGGGTTGAGTGATACACCGCCATATACCCAACATGAGGTGTCGCGGGTGAATAGATGGTTTGGTAGTGGCTCGATCACGAAATCCAGTGGGCGCTTCATCTTCGGTAGCATCGAAGAAGATTGAATAGGTAACTCAGAATAGGCTAAGCCGCCAAGCAAAATAGTCGCGAGGTGTTCGTCGTCCATTTCCAAAAGATATTGGCGTAAATCGCGAGCGAAGGTTGGCCCGTAGCGGAAGTCAGAAATCTGCGTGTTCAACAGCCACTGTTTTGCCTCTGGAACGGCTAGGGTTTCCACCAGTAAATCGTGGAGCAGAAGTACTTCAACATCTTGCTCTCACAAGGTTCGAGCAAAAGCATCATGCTCATCACCCGCGGCTTCTACAGCAAGCACGTCATCAAACAATAGCTCATGACAGTTTGACGGCGTGAGGTGGGTGAGGGCGCGCTCTGGGCGGTTTAAAAGTACTCGTCTAAGTTGACCAACTTCTGATCCAACGTACAGCTTACTCATTTTGCATCCTTACAAATTTTCCAGCCATTAGTTATGACAATCTTACGGCAAAGATGCAAATTCGTTAACTTCGTTTAAATGTTGTGAATGGTTATATTTTTAGTGGTTTTTATTTTAGTTGGCATTTTTGTATTTAATTTTTGGTTTTTAATTCCATATTGCTGGTTTTTAAATGAATGCGTTTTTATTCTTTTTGTATTTTGCAGGAAAGATTACATGCTTAGTGCATAAAATGTGCATTTCTATTCTAAAATATGCAGTTTTTCAGTTTTCTTTATTCGTTATCCTTCCAAATTGGTAGCGTGGCTGTATTCACTCAGGCGTCATAATCACTCAACAAACCATCAAATATCCTACAATGAGCTCAATTAGGATCTTCTGAATATTAAAAAATACCGTTTTTTGTTAACTTTTTGTTTCTTTGTGATGGGTTTTAATATTTGGGCAGGAAGAATCATCGCGGTTT
>NZ_JAWPOJ010000266.1:0-1239 GCF_033344235.1 Vibrio sp. Vb1554
TAATGCCAAACCACTGAGGTTATTGGTATACGGCGCATGGCTCATGTTCATCGCTTCGACGGCTTGTTGAATCAATGCGTCTTCATCATCACACACAAATTGGTGTTTCACTTCTGCCATCAAACCAGATTCAATACCAAGGTCTGCTGGACCAAAAGCTTCTGGTAAGTATTCATGTAATGACTTTTCGTCGCGCTCAGGTAGCTGAACTTTCAACTCTTTAGCAGTCGACAGTTCGTTCATGAACTGGCGGCAGTGACCACAAGGGCTAAAGTTGATGGTGATGTCTTTGACACCGTGTTCGCCTTTCATCCAAGCGTGGCTAATTGCAGATTGTTCTGCGTGAACAGTTTGGCCTAACTGAACACCAAAGAACTCCATGTTTGCACCAAAGTACAGACGGCCAGACAAGCCTCGAACAATTGCACCAACATAGAACTCAGAAATAGGAGCGTAAGAATATGCAGCGGCAAAAGGAAGTAGAGCAACACGCAGCTCTTTATCTGATAGGCTGGTAGCTGAAAGCAATTGCTCAAACTGCTGCGCTGAAAGAGTAGCATCAAAATCGTCGGCTAGGACGATAGGAGCAAGTTGTTTTGAAAGTGCTTCAGGAGCGCTTGCTAGCGCCTGTTCAATGCGACTTTTCATGTTGAATCCTTGTTATTGCATGGACAGTTATTCTATGCAAAGGAGAGAAATGTTCCGTGCTTTAGATCACGTTAAATAATGCAACTGATATTTCTGTTACATAATTAGAGTGAGCTCACACATGTATTCGATTGCAATCGTGTTGAGCGTTAACTTCGTCTCATAAATAACTATATCAATGGATATTCATATACCCAAGTAATGAAAATATGCTAGCAGCGAAAGATAGCGTTTAGTTATGAATCTTGTTGGGACACGTTAGATGGGAAGTGTGCTTTGTAGCGAAAATCGTTTTCAACAGCGTACTACGATGAGAAAAGGAAAGTGACGGCCTGTCGGAAGGAGGACAGACCGTCACAATGACTTATTGATATAGCCAGACTGCTAAACCAAAAAAGCTCGGAGCGAGAATGGAAGTGATGATGCCGCATAGCACCAACGCTAACGATGAAAACGCTGCGTCGACAGGTTGTTTCTCTGCGCAAGTTGCAGTACCCAGCGCGTGCGATACTGTGCCCATCGTCAAACCGCGAGCAATTGGATGCTTAATGCCGATTAGGTTGTAGATTGGGTACGCCAAAATAGCGCCAA
>NZ_JAWPOJ010000267.1:0-1238 GCF_033344235.1 Vibrio sp. Vb1554
ACAGCGTTAATCACGTAACCACTGATGTTCAACCTTCTCTCCACGCTGTTCAAAAAACTTAGCGTTTTGCTGTTTGAACTGATCAACTTTAATATCCGCGATTGGCCAATGGGCAAAATCTTCCATAATGAAAGACTCATCAACGCCAAATTCTAGCGAATCTAAATGCTTACCTATGTAACGGTAAAAATAACTCTGTCCGACGCTATCACACACCATTGGCACATGCGCCATTCGCTGGCGATTCACTGATACGGATGCCCAAGTTGTGGCGTTCGGTTTGCAAGTTTTCTCCTGCACAACATCGATTTCAAACTTGTTGTCTAACGTCGTAGATACAAAAACGACGATCGCATCGTCAAGGTAAACTCGTCTTAACAAGAGCTGTTTGGTGTCGTGCGTTCGCGCCTTTTGGATACCATTAGAAAACGGCTCAAAGTGCGCCCAGTGCCACCCCCACTCCATCCCCCGAGGTGAAAACTTGATTTGTGGTAATGTCATCCAAGCAACAGCACTCGCAAACCCCAACAAAAACAGCGTCAGCATTAAAGCAAGTCGGTATAAATTGCGCATTTAAAGTGGTTCTTCAATCAGTAACTTAATTCCTAGCGCAACAAGCACAGCACCTGTTACTCCTTCCATCCATTTCATAAAGCTGGCATTTTTGAGCAAGTTCTTTGCTGAGTTTAAAGCCCCAGCTAAGCCACACTGCCAAACCATTGCGATAACAAAATGGATAGCGGCCATCGTCATAGATTGCAACAATGGGGAGCCTTCCGGATTAACGAATTGCGGTAAAAATGCCAAGTAAAACACTGCCGTTTTCGGGTTTAGTACATTTGAGAGAAAGCCCTCTCTAAACGAACGTTTTCCACTGTATACCTGCTGAATTTGTTCAGCGACAGTAATGCCTCCGCCCGATGCCATTAGCGCTTTCAAACTGCTGATACCAAGCCAAATGAGGTACGCGGCTCCAATCATTTTAACGATTTGGAATAGCTCAGCGGATTGTGCAAGGATGGCAGAAATGCCCACGGCAGAGAAAAACGCATGTACAAACAAGCCAAAACAAATGCCTAAACTTGTTGTACACCCATCTTTTAAGCCCGAGCGACTTGTATTACGAAGAACTAATGCGGTATCCAGCCCCGGCGTCAGCGTTAAAATCGTGATAGCGATAAGAAACGCTTCAAAATTTAGTATGTCCATATTGTTGTGAGAATTAATGGGTAGTGCGT